>CALEZX010000093.1 GCA_937928185.1 uncultured Caryophanales bacterium | reverse complement strand
GAATACTAATTAACTGGTCTAGAGCTTGTACTTTGTCTGCCTTAACTTGAATTTCTGCCAACATTAGCAAAAACAAAATATCCACAAAATCAAACACCTCATTTTTACAACTGAACTGATACCAAAAACCTGTACTTGGTGTAAACTAATATATATGCAGGAGGCATCAAATGAAAGATAAGAAGAAAAAGAACAGGTTGTGTGTTTCTTTGCTCAAATAATTATCCTAAAATAACCATAATTGGCTCTTTTGAGGTCTTTTATAATATATAAATTGCTTTTCATTTTTAGAGGAGATATAATAAACGTGATACGTAATTATTTTTAATTTTTTGACAAAACAGGGGCTAAAATTATGAGAATTTTTAGATTGTATTTATTTGTTTTGCTTATCGTTTTTATTTCGATTACGGTTGGTTGTACAAACCTAAATAACCAGAATTCACTCACAACCACCAGCACCTCCATATCTTCAGAAAATCAAACAACGAACATAACGACGGTATCTTCTGAAACAACATCAATGATATCCACAATTATTACAAACCAAAGAAATGAAACAGAGAATATTATTATGGATTTTGATCTAGAGCAGATAAACTATCAATTACCCACTAAATCATTTTCACTTCATTCCATGATTTCGAACAATGTTATTTTTCAGCAAAATAAAGAAATTCGTGTATTCGGTCAAGCTCAACCTAAAACGGTTATTCTTGTCAAATTAACCAAGGATTATGATACGAGTGTCCATTATCAAAACTATGTGATTGTACCGGATAACGGTGAATGGATTGTAACCTTACCTCCGATGACAGCATCATTCGATACGTATACGCTGACAGTTTCAGACACAGTTCATGAAACCACTGTTGCTAATTGTCTGATTGGAGAGGTGTGGATTGTGGGTGGACAATCGAACATGGAGCTCAAGGTTAAGGAAATGGATCTCGGTTACGACCTATTCAAAAACGTAAACGAAGAATATATCCGCATTTTCTATCAGACACGACTCGACAATAATAGTAATTTTCCATATGAACCAGCATATGATGTATCTGGCGGCGTTTGGAAATCAGCAAGCTCCTACGATAATGTTGCTCAAAGTTCAGCCATCGGCTTTTCTTTTGCACTCAAGACCTTCTATTCTTTTGTTCAGTACAATCAACAGGTGCCAATCGCGATTATCAATACACCTATTGGTGGAAGTCAGATTCATTCTTGGCTACCTCGCGCAGAAATAACTGAAAGTTCTGTTTTGTCTGACTATGTCGAGAGCTTAGGATATTCGCTTGATACAAGAGGCTGGAACGGACAAGGCTGGAACAATTATAACCAGGTATCCGCCAATTTCAATAAAAAAATTGCTCCCCTGACCAATTTCAACATTAAAGGAGTAGCTTGGTACCAAGGGGAAAGTGATGCGGTATATTCACAAAGCGTTGTCGCAATAAAAGCGTTAATCGATTCTTGGAGTGAATGCTTCAACAAGAATGATGAATTGTTATATTTTGCATTGATACAGATAGCCCCCTATGACGGTACGGATCCTTCACTCGGAAATTCCAAGAATAATTATTGGTATACTGCATTTGCAAACCATCGAAGAGCCCAATTCGATGTTGTTATGGATCCAACTTACAGTAAAAGGACGTTTTTGGTTCCTATTTATGATATCGATTTGAAATGGGACGTCCCATCTACACAATTCGCTTGGGCGAACCCAATCCATCCAGTCGTGAAACTTCCGGTTGGTCAAAGACTTTCAAAAATGATTATGAGTTTCGTGTATTTTAACAATGATGAATACTTAGCACCTGTCTTTGAATCGCTTGAGATGGGAGATAATACGATTACAATCACGTTTAGAAATGTCGGAAGCGGATTAACCCTGTTCAAGGATTCCGCAAAAGGTGTTACAACGATGGAAGTCATTCTTAAAAGCGGCTTGAGGGTGAATGTTTCAGCAGAAATCATTTCAAGCAATCAAATTCAAATAAACGGTGTACAGATAAGCGATATTCAATTTGTCGCCTATAGCAATTTATCAAGAAATGAACAAAGCAACCTAGCTTCAAGCAATTTAATTCCTGCGATTCCTTTCGTTGTTAATGTCGGAGATTATTCATAAAATGGGTTTCTTTTTTGCGATTTCTTCTTACTAAACTATCAATAAATGGGAAGAATCTTTGAAAGCAGAATGTAAAGTTAAATTCAGTAAATAAACAATTGACAAATGTTGGACTGATGCTTATAATGAATAGTATCTCTTTGCAATGCATTTAGCTACATTACAAACTGATCAGACGGTGTAATACGCAGTCGGGCCAATTATTAAGGCAACAGGAATTCTTCACCTGTGGGACAGTTGTTCTACGGGTGATTTTTATTTTTAAACTCCCCATGAATTTAAGGCTAGTAAAGAGGCTATATTAAATAGGGGGTTTTTTTATGAAAAAAACTGAGACAAATCAGCAAGTTGTTAACCGCGTCGGAATCACTACAATCATCTGGAACATCTTTCTATCTGTCATTAAAATGATTGTGGGCATTTTAGCAAAATCAGCATCAATGATTAGTGATGCAATCCATTCGGCAAGCGATATATTCACTACCGTTATTGTTATGATTGGAGCAAAAATATCAGCAAAAGAAAGTGATCAGAAACATCCTTATGGTCATGAAAGATTCGAATCAATTGCTTCAATCTTTTTAGCTATTTTATTAGCTGCTACAGCACTTGGAATCGGATACGCTGGTATAAAAAACATTATTAATCAATCTTACAAGCTAAATAGTAGTAACAATTTTGTTATTCTTGCCTTATTTGGAGCAATCTTGTCAATTATTGTAAAGGGAGTCATGTATTTTTATACAAATAATGCAGCTAAAAAAATCAAATCGAATAGTTTAAAGGCTGATGCTTGGCATCACTTATCAGATTCACTCTCTTCAATTGGCAGTATGTTGGGAATCATTGGCATGATGATAGGAAAAGGATGGCAGATTATGGACCCTATTGCCGCAGTTATCATATGTCTTGTTATTGTGAAGGTGGCATTTGATATCAGTAAAGTGGCAATCAATCAACTAGTAGATAAGAGTATTTCGTCAGTAATAGCTGATGAGATGATAGATATCGTTAAAAGAACTGAAGGAGTGATTGATGTGGTTTCTTTTAAATCACGTCAATTTAGCAATAAAATCTATATCGATATAGAAATCTATGTGGATGAAAATTTATCTTTACTAGAATCAAATGATATTTCGATTAAAGTTCATGACTGTTTAGAAAATCATTATGATGATTTAAAACATTGCACAGTTTGGGCTAAGCCATATTTAAATATTCCTTCCTTGGATATTCCCATCAAAGAAGATGAAACTACTATACCTGAAGAAGAGCCTATTATATGAATAGAAATATTGTAACGAGT
Source organism: uncultured Caryophanales bacterium (assembly GCA_937928185.1). Classification (GTDB taxonomy): domain Bacteria; phylum Bacillota_I; class Bacilli_A; order Izemoplasmatales; family Hujiaoplasmataceae; genus UBA5603. The sequence goes on along the minus strand of CALEZX010000093.1, from coordinate 47,015 downwards.
TTAGTATGGCAAGTCTTTCAACCAAGCTTTTCAAAGAATATTTCAATTTTATCATTGGATAATCGAAAATTGTTGATGAAAAATGCCAAAAAAGAATATTTTCGTATTATAAAATTTATTCCGAAATTTAAATCAAATGATGTCCTATTACTTACCATCTTGAATGCGAGTATACTTGCTTCTATCTATCGAACATTACCCTATGAACCAAAGATAGACGTAATGAGAGAGTATTATCGAAAATCAATGGATGAGAATAAAATAGCTCGGAAAGTAATAAATGTTAAGCCGTTTTACACAAGAAATTATATCGAAAAATTGGAGAAACAAGCACAAAAGAGTCAAAAGTCTATAAATCCATATACATGGCGATTTACTTGTGAAAAAGGCAATGATATTAATAGTTTCAGTGCGATTTTTACGCAGTGTGGTATATGTAATTTATATAATAAACTTCAAATCTTTGAGTTAGTTCCTGCATTATGCACTTATGATTATGATATGGCTGAATATACAAACACAATCTTTACAAGAGAAACCACGATTGCATCTGGTGGTCAAAGATGTGATTGTCATTATAAAAAAAAGATTTCCGAACCGAATAATTAATTGATTAAGAGTTTAAGAATACGTGATTTTAATATAAAACTGACGCATATGCTACTCGCATATGCGTCAGTTCTTCTTTGTGTTTACATGAAGAAAAGATTACAAATTATTAACCTGAATCAGGGATGCTTCAGTTTTGGAAATAACTGAATGATTCGCTCAATTATTTTATTGCATCCTTGTTTTAACACATCGGCAACAGGAATATTAAACTTATCTTCGTACTCACAAATAATTTGATTGATTTCATTGTCTGTCATTCTTTCATGATTTAAAGTAATAGCAATGACTTTAGCAGATGAAAATGATTCGATGAGATGAATCTCATTTTCAAGTGTTGGAACTTTTAAAAACGGAAAGTCACCGAGAAATTCACGTTTTGGTGCATGTTGAAGAATTATAGCTCTTGGAGCTGTTCCGCGAACGATAATACATGAACTGATGTAAGCGGGATGACTTATAGCCCCTTGACCTTCCACCAAAATGAGATCAGGTTTTTCAATTTCATTGGCTTTCAGAACAAGGCTTTCCAATTCGCCTATGGCGTACTGCGAAGGATTAGAATCAATGGCAAGTGCATATTTAGCTCCTTGAATAATCCCAGTTTGACCCGTTCCAATGAAGAGGGGATTGAAGCCGGCTTTCTGTAACTCTTTTTCAAGTAATAGCGCTGTAGTTCGTTTGCCAACTGCACTATCAGTTCCCAGGATCGCGATTACCGGAGTTGTCATTTGATAAATTTCACCAGTAAAATTTGAAAGTGTTTTTCGCGGAGGAGTGGCCCTAACATCAATAATTTTAACATGGTGTTTTTTTGATAATTTTACGAATTCTTCATCTTCATTCAAAAGTTCGTAAAGGGGGTTAATGATGTCCATTCCTGCCTTTATTGCTTCTTTAAAAACATTCCGATCTGATTCAGTCAGAAAAGCAGAAGCAGGAGCCATTCCATATATGAAGTATTTGGGTGTGGATTTCAGGGTCCTAAAAGCGTCATCAAGGTCAGTGAATACAGGTATTCCATTGGGAATACCATCAAGAATAAAACCACAGTCGCCTGGATGTTTCGTGCTATCAATTACACCTAAAATCGAGTACTTGTCGGAACAGCGTATCAGTCCATTAGCGGTTTTACCGTCCATGGTACCAAAATTCCCTTCGCAATAAATAATCGCAGTGGAGTACATAATATCATCTCCAATGACATCCTTACAATTGCATTATAAAAGAAAAAAACCATATTGTAAAGCATATATTTAGAATGAGGGTTTTGAAAAATACATGATATATTTTTGATTTTATTTATCTTGTGGTTTGTCGATATTCATTATATACTTTTTCAAGACCCATAAGATTATGGATATTGTATATTCATTTATAAGGTTTTTTTGGAAAAATAATCTTTAAAAAAAACTTTATTCGGTAAATGAAACATCGGAATAAAGTCTTTTTTTAGTATTATTTTATTTTTTTAAACTCTTTTATACGGTGTATAACTTTTTTCAGGTTTTGTGTCCGGTTTGAATACTACAAACCCATATGGATCCAGTTCAATCGTAATAAGACCCGCTAAGAGGGTTAATGGTGATACTTTACCTAATATTACTTTAAATCTCGAATAATTCATCAGTCGAGAGTCTTTCAATAGTACCGTTTCCGATACTGTTTCACCGCTAGGATTTACTGCCACAATACATGTATCTTCAACCCTGTCAGTCACCCTCATGAATATCAATAATTTACTTGAACTTACAGGGATAAAATCACCGATTCTTAATGCTCGTTCTTTCTTGTGTAAATTTATTAACAGCTTAACCCAGTTTAGTGTTTCATTATTTTCGTTAAATAAGTCCCACCGCATCGGTGCACGATTTTCGGGGTCGTTTTTACCTTCCATACCTAATTCGGTTCCGTAATATAAATTCGGTGATCCTGGCAGAGTAAACTGTAAAACCTGAGCCAATTTTTGTAATGATTCTTGGAGAAACAAGTTTTTTAGTCTTGCTACATCATGATTATCTAAAACAATCCAAGATTTTAAAATGGGATCGATACCTGCATCATTAATAGTATCAGTAAACATCTGAAGGGCTCTTGAAGCGCCAATTTCCCCTCTGAGTAATCGAAGAATTATTTCTCTGAAAGTAAAGTTCATGACGCCATCGATTGATTTTAGCCACTTTTCCGGATAATTCCAAATCTCACCAATAATCATGACATCTTCTTTATCTTTTCTAGCATAATCGCGTAAATCTTTCAATATTGAAAATCCAATATCAAACGCGACATCCAGTCTCCATCCGTCAATTCCCATCTGAATATAATGTCTAATTACAGAATTGTTTAAACGATATATGTAATCTTTAACTTGATTATTTTCCAGATTGAGTTCTGGCAGACTTGGAGCGTCCGCCCAAAGTCTGACGCCGTTAGGATAATTTTCATTGAAATCAAAGAAATCACGATATCCTTCATTTCTTATCGCTTTCTGATAGAATAGATTGCCAACGCCGACATGATTAAAAACACCATCTAACATGATTTTCATATGATTATTATGTACTTTTTCAATTAGGGCTTTTAAATCTTCATTAGTACCGTATTCTTTGGATATTTTTAAATAGTCTGTGGCGTCATATTTATGATTGGACAAAGATTCGGCGATAGGGTTTAAATAAAGCACATCTATTCCTAAATTGACAATATAATCGATATGTTCAGATAGACTATTTAAGTTTCCTCCCCAAAAATCTAATTCATGAGAATAATATTTGTAATCTTCTAAAAATATTCCAGGTTTAGGTAACGTCTGCCAGGAATTTAATTTTTTCGGGTAGGCGTATAAATTTTTATGTAATTCTAAATCTTTAGCAGGATAAAATCGATCGACTATAACTTGATATACTATTGCGCCATTACGCCAATCTTTTTCTCTTTCTTTGTAATTATTATTTTCCACTATAACACCTCGCTTTTATTATACACTAAGGTTATCACTTTTCATTTACCTAACTGATAATTATATTCATGATTACTAATTTTAGAAACATTAACGTTTTTATTTTAATTAAATTAAATGACCTAATTTGAGATATTTATGGTAAAATTGTTAAGTAATTCTATTCATAAATATTTGAGTATTAAACAATATAATTGTTTATATGCTGGTTATCAAGCGGGAGGATTATTATGAACTTAGTTGATAAATATCAAATCATTACCGATAAAATGAGACGAATTAATTACGAAATGCTCTGGCCTGGTTTTCATCGGTATAATATCGCACTGTACGATGATTCTATGGTGTGTTATCAAGGAAATATTATTCCGAAGACCGATGAATTTATGGCTAATACTTCAATTAAGTATAATAATGAAATGATTGGTATCTGGAATATGCTGGAAGATATGGATGATGAATTATTAGCGTCAAAATTAATCCATGAGACGTTTCATGCTTATCAGACTGAAAACAAGGAGTCCCGTTTTCCTAATGAAATCAAAGCTTTGATTAACTACCGGTATGATGCTGTTAATCTCTCAATGAAGGCAATAGAAAACAAGCTCATTGTAAAAATGATTGAATCGTTTAATCTTAATATGTTCAATCAGTTTATTCAAATCAGACGACAGAGATTTGATATGTTCCCCTATGAAGTAAACTATGAAATGGCAATTGAACAAATAGAAGGAACCGCAAATTATGTAGAACTCGAATCGCTTAAACAGCTAAATATCGAGAAATATCAGAATAAGCTTAAAAGCATGTGCCGCTCGATTATTACAGACAAAAACTTACTGCCAATTAGAATTATTTCATATGATATCGGTGCTTTACTGATTAAGATTATCAATGATAATAAACTCCAAATGAATTTTGAATTTAACAATCAATACTTTTTATCCCATTATTTACAATCTGTCTGCACCATCGATGTAGAATACGGCACTTCAGAAGAGATAAACAAGTTAATAAACTTGTATTATCAAGAAACAGAACGATACATTGAAAATTCAACTAAAGAAGAAAATATCATCGCTCGTGGTGATTTTGAATTGTTAGGAGTAAATATCTATAATGCTCGGTATTATCAAAATTCGATTGTTACTGAATATTTTCTCATGTATAAGGATGAAGAAAATCAGAAGATTCTTTATGGAAACTATCTTGCTAAAATAAATGATAAATTAAGAATTACAGAGATATATAAACTGATAAAATGATGAAAAAACTATCTAATTAAATTCACTGGCGAATTAAGTAACAAAATTATGTTCACTATATGAAACAAAAATAATAATGCTTTTTGTCAAAATGCTAATCGTGTTTATTAAAACGACATTAGCATTTTTTTTACGAGAACAGTCATTTTCTTAATTACTGATGTTAATTATGTTAAATTTAAATGTTTTTACCTCCTTTTTGACGATTATTCGCATTTTTAGTTTATTTTCACAAGCGCTTACATAAAAATACAGATGTCTTGTTGTAATTTCGATATCGTGATGTTAGAATATAAAATATCAAGAATTAGCCTCTTCTTTATACATTTCATGACAGTAATTTTATAAGCTCGAAGTTGTCGTTTATCCTCATTTTACTAGGTATTCTAACGACATTGGGCACCTCTCAAAGCAATCCTTTTCGTATGAATGCAATCCCGGAACTGCTTTTTTTGTTTATTATTAATTAGTGATACTAATGAAATATAATTAGAGTTTCTTTTATAATGATTGAAAATAAAAGAAAGAGTTTTCATTCGATTTATGTGGTTTTTTTTTAAATTATCTATTGTATTTGTTATAAGACGAGAGTATAATGTCTTCAAATTTTTAATTGAATTTCCTGATATTTGAATGAAAAGACTAAAATATGGAGGTTAACATGAGTACAAAAATGTTAGGTTACATTGCTAAAAGAATTGTTCTTACGTTTATTACAATTCTCATTATCATTACAGCAACGTTTTTTATTATGCATGCAATTCCTGGGGGACCTTTTTTAAGCGAAAAAGCTATTACTCAGGATGTCTTGGATGCTCTTAATGAGAAATATGGTTTAGACAAACCTTTATTTGAACAATATACAACTTATTTAGGTGATGTGCTTAGACTTGATTTTGGTCCTTCATTGAAAAGCAGAGGACGTGATGTCATTGATATTATAACCGACGGAATCCTTGTTTCTGGAAAACTAGGTCTTACTGCAGCGGGAATAGCTATTTTCTTAGGATTGGTTTTCGGATGTATTGCTGCGATTAATCGTAATAAGTGGATTGATAATCTTGTCATGATTGGTACGACTGCGTTTGTCGCAATGCCTTCATTTGTTATCGGTGCATTTCTATTAATTATATTTTGTGTCATCTGGCAGGTTTTCCCAGCCAATGGAGGGATAGAAGGGGGGCTCTTCCTTCCAACTTTGGCTCTATCTCTTTATCCGATGTCTTATATAACCCGTCTCACACGTTCGAGTATGCTTGACGTACTCCAGCAGGATTATATAAGAACTGCTCGTGCTAAAGGGGTTTCTAAAGTAGTAATAATTTTCAAACACGCTTTAAAGAATGCTTTGATTCCGGTTATTACTTACATTGGTCCAATGATTGCATATATTGTTACTGGCAGTTTCGTTATTGAAAAAATATTCTCTGTTCCGGGAATTGGGCGTGAATTTGTTAACTGTATTACTAATCGTGATTATCCCGCAATTATGGGAACAACGATTTTCCTTGCTTCAATGGTCGTTATTATGAATCTTGTTTCCGATATTTTATATAAAGTGGTTGATCCACGTATTGATTTTAGTTGATGGTGAATGATATGAACGAAAATAATAGACAAGAACATAAACATTTCCTTAGCCCGTTCACATTCCACATTAAAGCGGATAGTTTTATCCCCGCCACAGAAGATGAGAGACGGCAACAAATTCTCATGAGAGAAAGCACCAGTTTCTGGAAAGACGGATTCCGTCGTCTTAAAAGAAATAAAGTAGCGATGACCTGTATATTTGTTCTTTCCTTTCTTATCCTCGCTGTTCTATTTGTTCCAATTTTCTGGCCTTATTCTTACGATGATCAGCTTGGAGTAACTAGAGGCCAACCGGTTGATGCTTCCTATAATAATCTACATCCTTTCGAATATGGTGAAACCGAACTAGAATTAATCGAAAGCGGAGAAAGAGTATTTCCTCATATTTTCGGAACCGATTCGCTTGGACGAGATTACTTTATTAGAGTCGTTTTCGGCGCTAGAGTTTCATTATCTGTTGGTTTATTCGCAAGTATTTTAGTTCTCATCATCGGTACTATTTATGGATCGGTTTCCGGATATGTTGGCGGAAAACTCGATTTGGTGATGATGAGAATTGTCGACATGATTTATGCACTTCCCGACATGTTAGTCATTATTTTATTGTCAGTGGTATTGAATCGAGTTTTCGAGGATAGACTAGCAGGAACTGTTTTTGCGGCCCTAGGGGCCAATATGATAAGTATCTTTATTGTATTTGCACTGCTTTACTGGGTAGGAATGGCGAGATTAATCCGTGGTCAGATTCTCTCTCTAAAAGAACAGGACTTCGTATTGGCAGCCAAATCGATTGGTGCTTCTCATGCCCGGATTATTCGGAAACATTTACTACCGAACTGCATCAGCGTCATTATTATTTCAACAGCACTTCAAATTCCTTCTGCAATTTTCACTGAAAGTTTCTTAAGTTTCTTGGGCCTAGGCGTTTCTGCCCCGATGCCGTCTTTAGGATCTTTAGCGAATTCTGCATTAGCGGGAGTTTATTCGTATACTTATCGCTTAGTGATTCCAGCCATCATAATTTGCCTAATTGTCCTATCCCTTAACCTTCTGGGCGACGGTTTACGTGATGCCTTTGATCCTAAGCTGAAAGCGTAGGTGAAAATCATGAGCCTTCTTGAAGTAAATAGTCTAAAGACTTCATTTCTTGTCAGAACTGGCGAAGTCAAAGCAGTAGATGGCGTGTCCTTCACTTTAGAAAAGGGAAAAGTGCTTGGTATCGTTGGAGAATCGGGGAGTGGAAAAAGCGTTACTGCTTATTCTATCCTGCAAATTCTTTCTCACCCCGGTAAAATAATTGGCGGAAGTATCAAACTTAACGATGAAGAATTGGTCGGAGCTAATCCATCATTTATTCAAAAAATCCGTGGTAATAAAGTTAGTATTATCTTCCAAGATCCTATGACCTGTCTTAATCCGGTATTCACAATTGGAAACCAGTTAATGGAAGCAATTTTGCTCCATACTTCACGTAATAAAAAAGAAGCACGGGAACGTGCGTTAGAAATGATTAGATTAGTAGGTATTAATGATCCGGAAAAACGTTTAAAACAATATCCACATGAATTATCTGGTGGTATGCGTCAGAGAATCATGATTGCTATGGCGCTTGCGTGTGAACCTGACGTTTTGATTGCCGATGAACCGACAACGGCTTTAGACGTGACGATTCAGGCCCAAATTCTTGAGTTAATGAAAAAACTTCAGAAAGAATTAGGGATGGCTATAATCATGGTTACTCATGATCTTGGCGTTATTGTTCAGATGTGTGACGAAGTTATCGTCATGTACGCTGGCAGAATATGCGAAAAAGGAACAGTTGACGAGATTTTCTATGAGCCAAAACACGAATATACTAAAGGATTGATTCGTTCAATTCCATACGGTTCAAAAAAAGAGAGTAGATTAATTCCGATTTCCGGTTCGCCGGTAGATGTTCTTAATCTGCCCAAAGGCTGTGCTTTCGCACCACGATGCGATAAAGCGATGAAAATCTGTCTTGAACAGAAATGTGAACTCGTTTCATTAAATCAAACTCATTCTTCCTCATGCTGGCTGAATATCGCCGATTTGATTGATAAAGGTCAGATAGCTCCTGATGAGTCAATAGTACCCGAAGATAAAGAAGGAGGAACTGCGAATGTCTGATTATATAGATCATGAATATATGGTTGAGGTTAATAATCTCAAAAAATACTTTGATATTCCGCTTGGATTTTTCAGAACAGCAAAATTAAAAGCTGTCGACGATGTTTCCTTCTTCATCCGCAAGGGTGAAACGCTCGGACTGGTCGGTGAATCCGGTTGCGGTAAAACTACTGTTGGCAGAACGCTTCTACAGTTATATCATCCAACCGGAGGACAAATTCTTTTCAACGGTAAAGAACTTCATACAAAAGAAGAAATTCAGGCTTTCCGTATGAAAGCTGCGATGGTGTTTCAAGATCCTTACTCTTCATTAAATCCACGGATGACCGTCGGTGACATTATCGGCGAGCCGCTTGATGTTCATCATCTATACAAGACACCAGAGGAACGACAGGCAAGAATTCGGGAATTAATGGAACTAGTCGGTTTATCAAGCGAACATGCAACGCGATATGCTCATGAATTTTCTGGAGGCCAGCGCCAAAGAATTGGTATTGGCAGAGCTTTGGCAGTAAATCCTGAACTGATTGTCTGCGATGAACCCGTTTCTGCCCTTGACGTTTCAATTCAGGCACAGATTATCAATATGTTCGAAGATCTTCAGAAAAAACTCGGACTGACGTATCTGTTCATTGCCCACGATATTCTTATCGTTCGTCACATCAGTGACCGAATAGCCGTTATGTATCTAGGTAAAATAGTTGAAACTGCTGAAAGTGAAGAAATCTGCGACCGTCCTCTGCATCCTTATACTCAGTCTTTGATGTCTGCGGTTCCCTCAAGGGATCCGGAGACTAGCCGTAAATCGCAACGAATTATTCTTGAAGGGGACGTACCCAGTCCGCTTCATGTACCTAGCGGATGTCCTTTCCGGACTCGTTGTCCAAAAGCATTCGCACGCTGCACAGAAGAAGTTCCACTTCTTCGTGAAGTAGCTCCGAATCACTTTGCTAGCTGTCATTTACTCGAACCAAAACAGGAATAAATATTAAAAAGATATTTATTAAATAAAAAAAAGGAGAAAAGAAAACAATGAAAAAGCTTGCCATTTTGATTTTGTCTTTATTCGCTGTATTTGCTCTAGTAGGTTGTGTTGAAGAAAAGAGTGAACCAGCTAAGACGGTCGATAATTCAGCCGTCGAGATTTATTCGATGGATTTATCTGACATTGCAGGATATGAAACCTATGTTGTTACCAACGGTACTTGGGCTGAAACTTACGATGTCATCATTAATCTAGCGAAACGTGAAGCCGATGCAGTAAAACGTACTGCACTTTATCACGAAGCAGAAGATTTATTAATGTCGACCGGAACAATAGTTCCACTATATTATTATACCGACATTTTCATGGCTTCTAGTGATATCGACGGATTCTTCTCTGTTCCAACAGGAGCTAAATTCTTTAAGTACGCTACTGTCGACGGAGCTTCTGATTCAATCGCAGTTTGTCTTGCTTCTGAACCAGATACTATTGACCCAGCACTTAATAGTGCAGTTGATGGTGCAACTTACATTCTTCATGCTTTCTCTGGTCTTGTTACTACGACAGAAGACAATGAATTTGTTGCTGATTTAGCAACTGAATTACCAACGCCAGTTTCGAATAATGATGGAACAGTAACTTATACTTTCACACTTCGTTCTGGTTTAAAATGGTCCGATGGTACTGCATTAACTGCAGCTGACTTCGAATATGCTTGGAGAAGAGCAGCAGCTGATGCAACAGCAGCCGACTATGGTTATCTGTTTGCTATTATCGACGGATATGATGAAGGCAATCTAAACATCGATGCTGTCGACGCAACTCATTTTGCAGTTACTCTTGAAGTTGATGTACCTTATTTCTTCGAACTTTGTGCATTCCCAACATTTATGCCAGTAAAACAATCAGTTGTTGAAGCTGATGCTGACGGTTGGGCAACTAACAAAGATACTTATGTAACCAGCGGTGCATATGTTGTCAGCGAATGGGTACATAATTCAAAAATCGTTCTTTCTAAGAATCCAAACTACTGGAATGCAAGTTCAATCGTCATGGAAGAAATCACTTTCTGGCTGTCAGATGATGATACTGCTATCTTAGGAAACTTCTTAAACGGAACTTACGATTTTATCGATGGCGTTCCAAATGATGAAATCGCCGATTTAAAAGTTAGTCACGCAGATGAATTCCATATCGAAGGACAACTTGGAACTTATTACATTATTTTCAATAATAATAGCGATTTACTTCCTAGCAAAGTTTCTGAAGATATGACTCCGGTAGAAAACATTCTTGCTAACCAAGAAATCCGTAGGGCTTTAGCTCTTCTTATCGACCGTAACTATATCGTTACAGAAATTGGCCAGGCAGGACAATTACCAGCCAGCTCATTCGTAGCAATGGGTATTACTAATGCTGACGGTTCTGAATTCTATAAGACGGCAGGATCGACAACTGATACTTATGATGGATACTGGGATACCTCAGCTGCTGCTTATGCTGCAAACTGTGAAGAAGCTGTAGAAATTCTTTCTAAGTATTTCAATTATGATAAGAAAACAGAAAAATTTACAAACTTCGCTACATTTAGTTATCTGTTCAATACCAGCACTGGACACCAAGCAATTGGAGAATATTTACAATCCTGCTTCGCTGAGTATGGAATCGTCATTACCCTTGAGTCACAGGAATGGGGGACTTTCCTTAACACTCGTAAAGATGGAGATTATACTCTAGCTCGTAATGGATGGTTAGCTGACTATAATGATCCGATTAACATGCTTGACATGTGGGTTTCTGAATCAGGAAACAACGACGCTCAGCTTGGAAAGTAAAAGTTAATCATTCGCTCAGTAATGAGCATACATTTTAATTGTATTGATAAGATGATCATCGAATAGATGGTCATCTTTCTTTCTTCATTAATATTTGTTTCAATATTGACTCTTATCATTAGTTAGAATCTGGACTCTTTTTATCTTGGAGACCATGGTGTTTTTATATTAAAGATTATCATATTTCAAATCATCAAAATCATCGTCAAATTATGATAGATAATCAATATTCAAATGCCAATAAATATTAGAAAATAAAAAAATCCTGCATAGAGTCATCAAATGATGATTTCTATGCAGGTTTTGTTTTGAGATTCTGATAATTCTTTGAATATCTATTTCTGATGTATTATCAGCAATTATTTATAAGGTGCGAAATCGATATTGCTGAAAGTTTCAGAAGTTTCTTTTTTGTATCCGGTTTTGAAAATTAAATCGTAAGTATTTTGTTTGTTGTCGATTGTTAATACGTCAATAGCTGTGTAAGCTGTGTCAACGCCGTCGATCTTTGGACCAGCTGTTAAGCCTTCAAGACCGTCTTTACCGTCGATAACGTTCTTAGCGATTTTAACTGAGTTAGCAACTAATTTAGAGGTATCTTTGAACACTGTCATTGTTTGAGTTCCTTTACCTTTAATTGGGTCGCCCATTAAGCTAGCTAATGTAACGTCAGAAGCATCTTGACCAGTTGTGTAGTAATTAGCATAAGGATGAGGCATTTTAGCGAATTCTTGACGAATACCAGCTGAAGTGTCATCGTTTGGAGCTAATACATAAACATCTTGAGCAGATTTGTCTGCTTCACCTAACTGAGCAACTAGAGCAGCAGCTTTAGTAGCAGCAGTTTCAGCGTTCCAGTCGGTATCAACTGGTTGCATAGCAGCCTGAAGAGCAGTTTTAGCAGCTTCAGTAAATGTAGCTTCTGTGTAAAGAGATAATGAACTGAAAGTATCATTGATATTGATGATGTTGAACATACTTAATTTTGGTTGGAGTTCTTCAAATGATCCACCGAAGAAATAAGTAGCGTTAGGCCAGTCAGCAACTCTACCTGCGAAAATAGCAAGGTCGCACTTGTTAGTAGCTGTACATCCATTAGCTGTAGCTTCGTCAACGAGATGTTTACCCATAGCTTTACCAACATTCCAGCTGTTGAAAGTTGTGTAGTAGTCAGCGATTGTTGTTAAATCTTTTTTAGCCATTCTGTCATGAGCGATAACAACAACACCAGAGTCTTTAGCGGCTTGAACAGCACCAGCGCCTGAACCTTCAGACGTAATGATGATGACTTCAGCGCCTCTAGCGATTAAAGATTCAACGTTCTGAACTTCTTATGATTCATCGCCTTCGCTAAATAAAATTTCATACTCGTAACCAGCTCCAAGAGCATCTAATTCTTTAATAAAGAACGCGCCATCTTGGTTTGCCCATCTTTCTTCTGATGCGTCTGGGAGGACAACACCAATCTTGATTTTGTCTGACTTACATCCAAGCATTGAAAGTCCTAGTACGAAAATCATGGTTAATACAAGAATTGATAATTTTTTCATTTTTTTCTCCTTTTTTTTATTTAATTAAAGCACAATCTTGAGACCGTACTATAATTTTCTAATTAGTTAAATCATGAAAATTTTGGATAATCAGTTTCTTTTGCACCACGGATGAGTTCACGAATTTTACCTAATTCACCGGTAGCGCTCGTATACTCATATTCATAAACGAGTAAGTTCGAATCATTATTCTTTTTCGCTTCTTGCAGTTTGATTTTAGCTGCAGCAAATTTTTGTTTTGCCTTAACAAGATCTTTTTTATATGTTCTTTTAGCGTAATAAACACCAACCATATCGATGCCACGAACGTTTCTAGTATAGATATCAAAGATAACTGCGAGTAATAAAACGCTGCCTAATACGATTGGTTCGATGTTAGCGTCAACGCCTGCTAAAGCCATTCCGTTTTTAAGTGACATGATGACGATAGAACCGATGACGGCATTTACGACTTTACCAAATCCGCCGTCAGCAGAAGTACCACCGATATAAGCTGCAGCGATTGCATATAATTCCCAGAACGGTCCATGGTTTGGTGAAGTGTTTTGAGTTCTTGAAGCGTACATAACGCCTGATATTAATGATAATATTCCCATCGAGATAAAGACGAAGATGATGATTTTTTCAACGCTTATTCCGGATAATTCTGCCGCTTCAGGGTTGATAATTCTTTAATACAATAGAAAAATAAAAAAGCAGACATCAATTTGTCTGCTTAGTGATAAGAAGGAGTAACTGTTAAATTACCTGATTATAAAACGATAAATTTGTGATCAAAGAAATAATCTAGTAACGTTTTTCTAGTAACGATGCCTACAAACTGATTGTGATCATCAATGACAGGAACAAAATTCTCATTAGAGGCTTTCGTAATGAGCTGATCAATATTTGCCCCAATATGAATCGATTCGTAATCACGGTGTCTGTGCATCATTCCTACAAGAATTTTTTCTGCTTTGTTAATATTGAATTTAGCAGTGTTTTTTATTTCCCATAATAAATCGCCTTCGGTCAACGTGCCAACATATTCTCCGTTTCTGTTGATAATCGGAATGGACGTGAAGCGCGATTTTTCCATAATTTCGATAGCCTCATGGATTGGCTGATCATCAAAAACTAATATGACTTGATTTTTAGGTTTGATAAATGACGAAATATCCATATGATGAGTACCTCCTATATAATTAAATACGATATTTACGTTATTATTTTACCTTAAAATCGTCGTTTCTACAACCCAATTACATAAAATAACCCTTCTGCGATATCAAAACGATAAAAAAAACATCCAAACTGTAAAAGGTCTGGATGTTTGTTTTTTAGATAATTGTATTTAGCCAACCGACAATCGTATCGCCGAGATCTGGGAAAAACATAAAGATAACAACAACTGCCAAAATTAAGATGTAGATGAAAGCAAACAGTTTTTTTCCGGAAACGAATTCCATTCCCACAATTGCAGCGACGGCTAATGCGGCAAAGTTTCTGGCTAACTGTAAATAATACATTACTTCGGCAGGTAAACCAAATCCAAACTGAGCATCTGTATAAAGAAAAGCATATAATACAATTGTTAAAAATCCGAGTATTTGACCTAAAACATTCCAAAACTTTTTCATTGTCTGACTTCCTCCCCATATGGTATTCTATTTTTTATTATAGTAATAATGACTTCACTATGCAATAGGGTAAACAATACTTTTTTTGATTATTTATATATTTTTCAAATCTTCATAAAACTTAATATGATTTTTATATTTCAAAATTGACAAGGCATAAATTAGTGATATAATCTTCACTTGGAAATAAACGAAATCATTCGTTTTTGGAGAATAAACTTTGACCAAAATGACACCTAAAAAAACATTGAAAAATACATTTTTAGTGCCCGATTATTATCCTGATTTTGTCTGCAAATCCGGTTCCTGCCGCCACACTTGTTGTAATGGATGGGAAGTCACTATTCCAATGGAGCAATATTACTTTTTACTCGGTTTGGAATGTTCGAAACCGCTGAGAAGAACGCTTGATCTTACCTTTAAAGTTGTCGATTATCCCACCAAAGATAGATATGCTGAAATCGCACATAATTATAATGGCGACTGTCCTCTGCTTCTTAAAAATGGTTTTTGTGCTCTTCATTCTAAATACGGAGAAGAGGTGCTACCTGGAGTATGCCGTCTTTATCCAAGGGGAGTCAGAACATTATATGCCTATGAAACGTCCTGTGCAAATAGCTGTGAAAGAACGTTAGAAATGCTATTTGAAAATCAAAATCCGCTGAAGTTCGTTGAAGAGACTTTATCATTCCCTTTAAGTGATGAACATATGAAATCTTCTTTACCTGATCAGATGTCATATCAGTCTATCCGCAAATTCTGTTTTGATATTCTTCAAAACCGGGAATATTCTTTGAAAGAACGCATACTCAAAATCGGTAAACTGATGATTGCCCTCGATACAAATCCCCAAACGGATTATTCAATGGTCGATTTATCAGTTCCTCAATATGAAAAAAGTATCGAAAAGTGCGTACCTTTGCTCCATCATATATCCTCTTGGCTGATAGATTATGACAGTTCGATAGCTGAATACTGTCAGAAAATCCAGGATGATTATCTTCATCAGGATGTTCAAAAATATTATGATAAAGCTTTGAATCATTTTGAAACGATATTTCCGGATCATGAAATATTGTTTGAAAAAATGATGATTAACGATTTGTTTTTCCGGCAATTTCCATATCAGGAACACACAATGAGTTATTTTGATGAATATATTTCTCTATGTGGTTTATATAGTTTTATCCGTTATATCTCTATTCATCTAATGATTGATAAAAATACTTTAGAAGAATATATTGATATTTTAGCCAGAACTTTTAGAGTTATTGCTCATACGAAATTTGGTAAGAACATCATGAATCAACTAAAAAGGTTTCATCTGGCTACCTATGATTCGTTAGGAGTACTCATTCAAATCTAATAACAAAAGGGACGATTATTTATAAATCTGTCCCTTTTTCGTTTTTAAGTATATATGAATGAAACGATTCCGGCAAATCAATTTGAAACGACATCAGTTTTTGAGTAATCGGATGAATAAACTGTAGTTTATGACTACATAGCAGTAAATCACCTTCATAATTTGACTGATAAAGGGAGTCACCGATGATTGGATGTCCGAGATGAGAAAGATGAACACGGATCTGATGGGTTCTTCCCGTTTCTAATCTAATGTTTAAAACAGTAAAATTATCATCTTCGCTAATGACCTGATAATGAGTTATTGCTTCAAGACCACCATTCATCACCGCGCGTTTAATACTCATTGGATCGGTTTTACCGATTGGAAGAACAATGGTTCCGGTTTTTTCTTTTATTTTTCCTTCGGTAACGCAGATGTACTCCCGCGTGATTTTTTGTTTTAAATCTTCTGATAAAAGGTATTTAACATAACGATTTTTAGCAACAATCATTAAACCGGAAGTATCTTTATCGAGCCGGTTAACTAAATGGATTTTACTATTAATCTGATGAAGTTCGTAATAGTAACACAAAGCGTTAGATAATGTACAATGAGGATGAGATTTAGTTACCATCACCGGCATTTTTGATGGTTTATTGATAACTAATAAATAATCGTCTTCATAACGGATGTCTAAGGGAATATTATCGTGTGAAATAGTCTGGTCTATTTCTTCATCAGGGATTGTGATAGATACGTTGTCTTTTGAAGAAAGCGAACCGATGAAATCGACCGGTAGATGATTTAATTCAATCAGCTGATGACTGATAACTGATCTAATGAGTTTGTTTGGAAGACGAGTTGAAATCAAAAAATCCTGAAAAGACATGTCCTCATTTATTTTATAATGAATCTTCATACTCAATCACAAAACCTTTATTTTTTATATTTTTTAGCTAAACCACCAATGCTTGTTTCTCGGTAAGAAGCAGGAATGTCGTTTCCGGTTTCTTTCATCGTTGCGACAATCGTATCAAATGATATTAGACTGGTACTGATTAATAACTGAGCTAATTCTCCGGCGTTGATGGCTCTGTGAGCCGCAACTGCATTACGCTCGATGCAAGGAATCTGAACAAATCCCATGATGGGGTCGCAGGTTAAACCCAGGTGATGTTCCAAAGCGATTTCAGCGGCATATTCGATAACATCCAAATCGCCATTCTCAATCGCCGCATAAGCACCAGCGGCCATCGAGCAGGCGGATCCGACTTCGGCCTGACATCCAGCTTCAGCGCCACTGATTGAACCGTTATGTTTGATTAGATTGCCAATGATTCCAGCCGTGGCTAAGGCGTTAAGAATGATTTTATCGTTATATTTATAGATATCTTTTAAATAATATAAAACGCTTGGCAGTATTCCGCTCGATCCGCATGTAGGAGCAGTAACGACTACCCCTCCGCTAGCGTTGACTTCGCTGACGGCGTAAGCATAGGCGCTGACAAGTCTTAATTCGATTGATACTTTACTTTTTTGATTATATAATAACGATTTAGCTTTTCTGCGAACGCGCAATTCTCCCGGAAGAAAACCTTCGGTATGAAGTCCTAAGTCAATGGCTTCTTCCATAACCTTCCACACTTCACTTAAATACTGTTTTATTTCTTCACCCTCGAATCGGTATACATATTCATGTAACGTCAGTTGATTGGCTTTACAATAGTCCTTAATTTCCTGAAAACTATGGTGAGGATAGATATGCTTTTTTTCTTTCAGTTCATCGCCCTGACGGAGAATAGCGCCACCACCGATGCTGTAATATCGTTCTTTACCAATAATCTCGTTATTATTAAAAATAACGATGTCCATCGTATTCGGATGCTCAATTTTCGTTTCATCAGAAAAAATAATCTCAACATTTCCTAATACGTCTCGGATTATCTTATCGGTTAAATGACCTTTTCCCGTTAAACTCAATGATCCGTATAGGGTAACCTGATAAGCGTCTCCCTGATAATTTTTTAATATTTCCTGACAAATTCTTTCTGGTCCAATCGTGTGTGAACTTGACGGACCATGACCAATATTATACAGATTGCGGATGGAATCCATATTATTCATTTTCCTTTTTTATGGTTTTATTTGAAGCAATCAAATTATACCATATTTATATCAAAATAAATGAGTAATCATTCGATAATCATCAATCCGTTGTGATAATAAAAAAAGTTCTTTATCTATCGTTAATAACAGTAAAGAACTTAAAATTTTATATGAGCAAGCCGAAGACAATGATTGAACTGATTAACAGTAATAAATCAGCGCCTAAAACATAAAACATCGCTCGTTTCGGATGTGGTTCGTCTTTTTTTAGCCCCGTGATTAACATCTGCGCAAACATTATTACCGATAATACGAAACTGATAATAAAAGGTAAAACGATTAAATTCGAACCATAAAACCATAAAAGAAGACCTAACATTATTCCAAACATTAATACATGAGACAGTCCCATAAAAAGAATCTTTTTTTTGTTTCGGTATCCTAATAAATAATAGATAAACAAACTAATGAATGTCGGAAGGATACCGCCGGATAAAACATAAACAATAATTAACCATATACTTGTTCTTCTTGGTTCGGCAAATTCCACTGTTACTTCGAGGTCGGTTTCTGTTATGTGTATACTCGATAAATCATAGGATATGTCAGCGTATGATTTAGTCATAACAAATACCTCAGATAAATGAATATCGCTGTTATCATCGATAATTGCCAGACGGAAACTGACAGGAGTAGTGCTGTTATAGTCAAATTGATAGACGTTAGGTTCGTTACTGACAATTTGATACATTTCATCAGCGTAAAGCCTGAAGGAAACGAAACCATCACTCGTGATATAACCATTCATCGCATTGATATATGCTTGAGACTCGTAGTCTTCTGGTATCCGTTGAGATAATTCGGTTTCTGTCAAAATGCGAGCACTCTCTTTTTTTATTAGAACATCAAAATAATAATGACTGTCTATATTTGATATTGTGACATTTGCATATTTATTGATGATAAACCACGCATTAACAGGGATAAAAGAAGTAAAAAGAATAAACAGAATCGTGATGATAAAAGATGATTTCAAAAGTTTTTTCATAAAATCACCGCCTCTATTTATTCATTTTAGGCTTCATAATTACGATTGTCAATTGCATAGACGAAAAAAGGTTAATTATGAATCTTAATCAATTTCAGAAAGCTTCGCTATTTCAAATAATTTGGTATCCTGAAGGCGAAAGATTTTCCAGTGATCTAGTTTTTTAGCGCCGATTGACTGATAAAAATCAATCGATTTTTGATTCCAGTCGAGGCACATCCAATCCATACGAGCATAGTTTCTATCTAAAGCGAGTGAAGCTAAAAAAGAAATAATCTTTTTTCCATAGCCTTTACCTCGGTATAGTTCCTCGATAAATAAGTCTTCAAGAAATAGACTTGGTTTCCCTTGAAAAGTGGAATAGGTAGTGTAAAATAAAGCAAAACCGATTGGCTTTTGTCCATCGTATGCCAGGATTACTTCTGCTTTATTCTCGATAAAAATCGTTTGATGTAACAATTCCTTAGTCGCAACGACACTATCAATCATTTTTTCATATACAGCCAGGGCTTTAATAAAATATAGAATTAACTCAACATCAGATTCGTTAGCAAAGCAAAGATGAAAAGCAGATTCATTCGTTATATTGTTGTTAATCATATAAACCTCCAGATAGAATTATCTTCTTTAAGTATAACGCATTTTTATTATTAATTCAGGTATTTTTTAAACAAGCACAAAAATATCTCTAACAAAGAAAATGTAGTATAATATATCTATATAATATAAGGAGTCAATAAAATGGTTGGTAAAATAAGTGAAACACCGATAAAAAAAATACTGTCTGACGAAGCAAAAGACGCTTCAATTCAAGTGCTGGTTTCTCCAGAAGAAGGATGGGACAGTCATGTTATGCGCGTATTAGAGGTTGGAAAAGATGGACATACACCAAAGCATCAACACCCCTGGCCCCATATTAATTACATCTTAGAAGGCCATGGAGAACTCTTGATAGGCGATACCATTTATCCCGTTGAAAAAGGGAGTTATGCTTTTGTACCTCAAGATACTCTTCATCAATTTAGAAATGTAGGAACAGAAGTCTTTAAATTCATTTGCATCGTTCCTAAAGAAGGACATAAATAATCCGTTGAGATCTCATCCTATATGAGATCTTTTATTTTAGAAAATGGCTAAAAACAGGCTTATTCCAATACAATATTTCTATTTTTAAGTTTTATTTGTATTTTAATTATGCACTGCTATGAAAAATAGATACACAAGGCCCCCCCGTAGATGGTAAAATTAAGAATAGAAAGAGAAGGAACTTAAAATGGCGAAAACATACAGTATCGATGAAAAATTAAAGATCGTTAAGATGATCTTGAATGAACATATAAGCAAACATGAAATCAAAAGAACATATCAAATCTCAAGGAAATCACAACGAGAGTGGGTACTTCAGTATGAAAAAGAAGGAGTCAGCGGACTCCTCCCAAAAAGATAAAGAAAGAAAAGATAAATAGCAATAATGAAGAAGATATCATAGAATCTTTAAAAAATAAGAGAATCTATTGTTAAGGATAGAAATCGAAAGATTAAAGAATGGGTATACCGAAGCAGATGCTAAATATATAAAAAAAAACAAATCTTAAAAATAGAATATCATATTATCCATAAGCTAAGAGCGAAGTATTACATCAATGAGTTATGTAGACTCATTGATGTCAATCGAAATGGATATTATGGGTGGTTAAATAGGAAAGAAACAAAGACAAGACAAGTTGAATATAAAAGAATGATAAAAGCGAAAATAAAGATCTATCATGAAATGTATCCAACAAAAGGATACAGAAACATCAAAAGAGAACTAAAGAATATCGATAACATCACAGTAAGCCATTATATGATGTATCAATGCTTTAAAGAGATGGGAATCTCTTCCAAAGCAAGAAGTAAAGCCTATCGTCGGCCAAAAGGAGAGAGTGATAAATTCGCTAATCTAATCAATAATGACTGGGTGGTAAGCAGACCCTTTGAAAAGGTCTGTAGTGATACTACAATGATTGTTCACCAAGGAAAGAAATATGATCTTAACTTTCACGTAGATGTCTATAGCAATGAAATCGTAGGCTATGATATCGCTACATACCAACACGGAAATGGAGTGATGAATCACTTAAGAAGCTTAAAAGACTTTTTAAGGATTAAACGAGAAAGAGGCTATGAAGAGTTGATGACGATATTACATAGTGATCAAGGGATCGTATACGCCTCTAAGAAATTTGAAACCGTACATAAAGATTATCGAATACGAAGAAGCATGTCTAGAAGAGCAACACCAACAGATAATCCAGTGATAGAAGCATTAAATGGATGGATCAAATCAGAACTTAAATACAATTTAAAAATCAATGAATACTCAAGCATCTATACAGTAATCGAATTATATGTGAATTACTTCAATTATTATAGACCATCTTGGAAGTTAGATTATTTAACACCAGTAGAATACAGAGTAATGAAAGGTGTTAATTAATGAAACTCTATTTATTATTAAATTATTACATGATATAATGAAACAAACAAATAGATAAACACTTTTATTTTTTTCTCCCAAAGGGGGGGCTTGTGTATCTATTTTTCATAGCAGTGCAAAAAAAATCATTCCCTTATCTGTTAAAGGCTTCTTATTTTATCAAGGAGGATCAGATCACCAGAACTGTCGGATTTATGAAGAAGGATTAAAATCTTTAATCGCTTCAATAAGAAAGAACTTTCTTAATCCTGAACTCCCTTTTATTTATGTACAAATTGCTAATTACAGTTATCCTGGTACTGAAAAAGATGCAATCCCAATTGTTAGGGAAGCTCAAAATAACTGCATTGATGTTAATAACCATGTTTTTATGGTTAGTGCACTTGATCAAGGCGAAAGTGAAAATATTCATCCTCGTGACAAACGCATTGTTTCTAAACGATTAGCTGATGTCATCTTAGAATACATTTACAAGGCTAATGATCATTCATTATCCCCTCAGTATTTAAGTCATCAAATATTGAAAGATGAATCGATATTAATCTCGCTAAAAAATAACGACTTACCGATAAAATCCCTATCGGGATTGAATAAAGGTTTTTTTGCCATTGGTGATGATTTAGAAATCAAACCGATTCAGAATGTGGTTATCAATGCTAATAGTATCCTCATTCAGAATGTGAATCATTATCAAGAAATCAGGTATGGATATGATAATGACCCGATTTTAGACATTTATTCAATGAATGATTTACCGTTATTACCTTTTAGAATTAAACTTTAAAAGATGAAAATGTTTGTACGCATTTGTACGAACATTTTTTTAAGATTTAATTATTTGATTAATGCTTCATAAAATGATATCATATAGCAAAGATTCGTAAATTATTCAAAATTGACACAAATTAACAATAAATTCATCACAATGATATGTGATAATACTTTAAAGAAGAAGAGATGATGTTATGCTTGATCCTTACAAGACGTTAAATGTTTCACCGGATTCAACCGATGAAGAAATCACCAAAGCTTATCGTTTATTAGCAAAAAAATATCATCCGGATTTGCATCCCAATGATCCTTATTGCGAACAAAAAATGAAAGAGATTAATCAGGCTTATGATTTAATCCAATCAAATCGAAACAATCATCATGATCAACAGTATTATTACAATAATCAATCAAATGATTTTAACTATACAGATATCGAAATACTTATAACCCAAAAACGATTCCAAGAAGCTTGGATTTTACTTTGCCAGTATCAAAATCGACCTTCAAGATGGTATTTCTTATCATCGATTGCCCATGCCGGATTTAATGATCGCATTCAAGCAATGTATGACATTAAACAAGCTCTTTCAATGGAGCCAAATAATCAGGAATACCGGTTCTTTTATCAGCAGTTATTGAAACAGTCTCAAGGATTCGAACCAAGACAAAGAATTCATATTCCATTCATTTTTAAACTGATATTCTATTTCTATATCATCCAGTTTATTGGACGTTTTATCACAGGTCTATTATTCGGATAGGAAGGTAACTTATAAATATGAACAATTTAAAATATAAACTTCAGCGATTTATGTATGGACGATACGGAGTTGATGCACTCTATCGACTATTATTAGGCATCACATTCATTATCATGATTGTTAATATCTTTTGGCCAAATATAGCTTTATGGATCAGTTCTTTAACTATTTTTGTTATTGCATTGATCCGAACGTTCTCCAAAAATATCAGTGCTAGACGAAAAGAAAATCAGTTGTATTTAAAAATTAGACACAAACTTTTTGGGTTTATACCAAGAACAATTAAACGTTTTAAAGACCGAAAGACGCATATCTATAAAAACTGTCCAAAATGTCATGCGACATTAAGACTCAAAAGAATAAAAGGCAATCATACTGTAGAGTGCCCTAATTGTTTTAACGATTTTAGTGTTAGAGTTAAGTAAATGAGAATTAATCAATAGAAAAGTGGAGGTAAACCCTCCACTTTTTTAGATAATGAAATTACCATTTCTGAAGATTTCTATTTCTTTGCCATCTTCAGTAATTCCTTTAATTGACATATCACTGCTTCCAAACATAAAGTCACAGTGTACTAAAGAATTGTTATATCCTGCATTTTCCAGTTCTTCAGGGTTCATTGTTACGCCGTTGACAACATTAATCGGATAAGCTCTTCCAAGCGCCATATGACAGCTGGCATTTTCATCGAATAACGTATTGAGAAAGAGAATACCTGAATTTGATATTGGCGAATCGTGCGATAATAAAGCAATTTCACCTAATCTTGAACTTCCTTCGTCAGATTCAAGCAGGTTCTTTAACGTTGCTTCATGTTTTTTCGCACCAAAAGCAACAACTTTTCCATCTTTAAATTCCAACCAGAAGTTCTCGATAAGATTGCCTTGGTAATCTAAAGGCTTTGTGGCTACAACTTTTCCGTTGACGCCATATTTATGAGGCATTGTAAATGTTTCTTCAGTTGGAATATTCGCATTAAACTCAATTCCTTTGCTCGAGTGTTCAACTCCGCCACACCAAATATGATTTTTGACGAGTTTTACTTCGATGTCAGTCCCTAAACCGTTTTTAAATCTTAATGCATCGAATTGATAATCATTTAAGATTTTATTATGTTTTGCTAAAATGTCATTATGCGCTTCCCATTCTTTGACAGGATCGTTAGTTTCAGAGATTCTGCTCGCTTGCAGTATTGCATTCCATAATGCTTCTAAAGCATCTGATGGATCTTTTGATGGGAATACTTTACTTGCCCAAACCGCATTTGGCGCTGCAATGACGCACCACTGAGTATGATTGCCCATGGTATGGTTTCTAAAGAATGAAATTGCTTTTGAAGAAGCCACGTTGGCTTTTTGTATTTTTGTGGCATCAACGCCTTCATTAATGCCAGTGATAGGTGAAGTGATGCTAATTAAACATGCTCCCTCATTGACATAATGATGATATCTTTCTACAATCCAGTTAGGAATATTCTGTAATTCATCTGAATCTTGATAAAGATATCCATATCGCGAAACGTAAGCATCATTCCAAATGATTTCAACACTTTTTGCGCCAACAAGGTATGCCTGTCTAGCGATTTCACGAGCCAGTTCTCTTGTTTCGGTTGACGAATTGACAATCAGTCTTTGACCTTTTTGAACATTTGCGCCAATTTGAACTGCAACTTTAGCGTATTTTTCCAGTAATAATTGATTCATAATTAGACCTCCATAAAAATATCTATTATCATTATACTCAATAATGATCTTTTCTTCAAATAAATCATAACCCTATTCCGTTATTTTATTTCTCTTCTTGATAATGATGATTAAACCTAAAAACATGACGCCAAAGATAAATGATACAGAACTGAAATCAAATAGCCACAGTGGTTTTTCGTTATATAGAAATCCACCCACTAAAGGGCCTATAAACATTCCTAAAGAAAGAAAAGACTGTCTTAATCCCATGATACTGCTAAATCTGCTTTCATCTGCGCCTGAAGCAATATAGTTTTGCTCGAGTGGCTGATATATGGTTTTAAAAACGATATAAATCATATAAATCGTATATACAAAAAGCAAGAAATGCTCAGCTCGGAAAACGATTAATACAATGACAGCACTGGTTATCTGTATAATCGATATCAGCATTAGTTGCTTTCTCGCTTTAGCAAAAAGCGGAACTAAAAATATCGTTGTGATAAGTGACACTATGCCGGTGACCATCACAAAAGTACCTAAATCCTGTGAAGTATAACCTAAAATATTAAAATGAACGTCGATATATTTATTTAAGTTGGTATTTGCCATCGTCATGAAGAAAAGGGAAATGAAAAACAAAAGCTGTGTTATGTCGATTTTGGTAATATTTTTAAGACTGGTGATAAAAGAGGGATGATTGGTAATATGAATAATTTTCTTTCCCTCACGGAAAGTTATAATGATATATAATACATAAACGAAGTTGAGTAAGGACTGAATTAAAAATACTACTCTTAAATCAGTTGTCCCTAGAATCGATTTTAAATAAGGGTTCGTCGAGATAAATCCCCCTAGCCAATAGCCAATTGAAGTTCCTAATGTTGTGGCTGCGCCGACATAGGCAAGATTTTTCGCTCTAAACTGTTTTTCCGATGATTCAATAACTTCGCTTGTTAAAAGCGTCAGGGGGGCGGAAACTCCTAGACCACTGACTAAGCGAAAAATGACCATCCATATTTGGTTACCGCTGTAAGCAAAAAAGAACTGACCGACGCTATAAACAGTTAAACCAATGATAATAGATATTTTTTTGTGCCCGCGGTCACCAATGATTCCCCATATCGGCGCACCTATCATCATTCCTAAACTCATCATTGCAAAGAAGACGCCAAACATATAATCTTTGATTTCCATTCCCCGGACTAATGCCGGTGTGACGGGATGACCTAGATTATGAATAATGCCTTCAATCAGGAAAAAAGAGATGATCAGCAGTATTTTCTTTTTCATCAAAATTATCTCCTTTCATTGGTTACAACTAATTATTATACTTGAAAAATCATAAAAATATTGTCATAAAGAACTTTTTTTTGTTGAATCACGAGACAAAAAATAAATAATGTTTTGATAACGCTTTTAACTTTGATTTTTACTCGGTTTCTTATATAATTAAAGTATAAGATTTTTAGGAGGTTATTATGAAATTTTTTATTGATACAGCAAATTTAGACGAAATTAAAACCGCTAGTCAATGGGGTATGATTGCAGGCGTTACCACCAATCCTTCATTGATTGCCAAAGAAGGTAGAAAACTCGTTGATGTCATCAAGGAAATATGCACGCTTGTTGATGGACCTATCAGCGCAGAAGTACAAGAGGGTAATGCAGAAGATATGATTAAAGAAGCATTTACATATGCTGAAATGCATCCTAATATCGTCATCAAAATTCCAATGACGATTGAAGGAATAAAAGCAGTAAGTGTTCTTTCTAAACATCATATTAAGACGAATGTGACATTATGCTTCTCAGTGCCTCAAGCGATGATGGCTGCGAGTGCAGGAGCAACTTATGTTTCGCCGTTTATGGGAAGACTAGATGATTATACTTCTAACCCTGAATCAGGATATGAATTATTAGACAAAATTAGAGTTGCTTACGATAATTTCGGGATTGAAACTGAAATCATCGCTGCGTCAATTCGCCACCCGCTTCATGTCGAACAGGCTGCTTTAGCGGGTTCAGATATTGCCACAGTACCCTTTAAAGTCTTTGCACAGATGATGGAACATCCTTTAACAACGAAAGGTTTAGAAATATTCCGTAACGCTAAATAACAAGATATTTCCCTGAGCCGATATCAATCGGCTCTTTTTTTATTCAAAACTTTTGATAATTACTCTCATTTATGAGACAATAAAATAAGGTCATAACTTGAGGACAGACATGAATACAAAATCCTGGAATAAACGTTTACTCGATTATTTTATCAAAACATTAAATGGCATGGCATATGGACTATTTTCTACATTAATCATTGGCGTTATTTTCAAGCAAATCGGTCAGCTAACCGGATGGGATTTTTTGATTGATCTCTATTCTATTTTAGCTGGATTAATGGGGATAGGCATAGGTATCGGCGTTGCATATAGCTTAAATTTAACCGGATTAAAACTGATCGTTGGAGCGATTGCGGGTGGTATTGCGACCAAAGTCATATCTCCTGATCCAATGGTCGCTTATTTAACGACGATTATCACGATTGAAATCATTCGCTTATTATTCAGAAAATCGACTCCGGTTGATATTATTATCATTCCTTTAGCCGGTACTTTATCAGCCTTTGGAATCGCCTCACTCATCGGTCCTCCCGTCGCATTTTTAATGAGTTCGATTGGCTCGATGATTCAAAGTGCAACAACGATTCAACCCCTCTTAATGGGTATAGTCATAGCGGTTGTCATGGGGATGCTTTTGACCGCACCGGTTTCATCAGCGGCGATTGCCATCAGCATTACTCTTGGGGGTATTGCCGGAGGGGCTGCAGTCATTGGTGGAGCTGTCCAAATGATTGGATTTGCGGTAATGTCAAGAAAAGATAATTCGGTTGGTACCATATTATCAATCGGACTTGGAACATCGATGTTACAGTTTAAAAATATTCTGAAAAAACCGATTATTTGGTTGCCAACGATTATCGTCAGCGCCGTTTTAGGTCCGATATCGACCGTTGTCTTTCAAATGAAGACCGATTATTCCGGTTCAGGCATGGGAACATCGGGATTAGTAGGACAGTTCGCCACATCTTCAGCGATGGGATCTTCACCTGAAACGATATTTTTGATTATACTAATGCATTTTATCTTACCGATAATTTTGGTATTCATTACGGATATTTTCTTTAGAAAAATGGGCTGGATTAAATCAGGGGACTTATCCTTGAAAGAAGTGAAATAATTATTTAACTGAAGAAGCCATTAGCTGGTTTCTTTTTTTAATGATGATAATATTTATAAAGTGCTATAATAAAGTTAGATTATATTAATATGAGGTGAGTAAAATGGTACAACTTATCGATCTGTTTAAAGAAACCCTTCCTAAGGTAAAATTAATTGGCAAACGATATATAGACAGTGACCGGGATCAATACGGTTCGTTCGGTCAAAAATGGGAAGAATGGTTTCAAAATGGATATTTCACCGTTTTAGAAAAGAAAATCACTAATCATCCTTACCCTGATTATTTAGGGGTAATGCGGGAAACAGAATCAGGATTTGAATACTGGATTGGCATGTTTTTCCCTGAAAGCGAAAACGATATTGCTGGTTTTGATGCAGTTATCATTGAAAAAAGCGAAATGGCTGTGGGTTATTTGTATGGAAATCCTGATAATGGCGAACTCTATGGCATGGATCCACACATGATGGTCATCAAAAAAATCGCTGAAATGGGTTGGGTATCGGCCAATACCTGGTTTATCGAACGATATAACTGTCCACGTTTTACTAAAAAAGACGATCAGGGGAATGTGATTTTAGATTATTGCGTTTTTCTAAAATCAACAGATTAATAAAAATGTTTGAAGCAATTCTTTATGACAAATTACCCAATCAGGAAGTCATATGCCATGTCTGTGAACATCATTGCCATATTGTTGATGGAAGACGTGGCCTTTGTGGCGTCAGGGAAAATCAAAAAGGAATTCTATATGCTTTAAATAATCCGGTCTGTATCTCGCGTGCAATCGATCCGATTGAGAAAAAACCACTATATCATTTTCTTGAAAAAACGAAAACCTACTCATTTGCGACCGTTGGATGCAACCTGCGATGCCCGTGGTGTCAGAACCATGATATTTCGCAGTCGCCGAAACCCGACCGATATGTCGAAGGAGAAGAAATAGAACCGATTAAGCACGTTTATTCGGCGCTTGCGAATCATTGTCCTTCTATATCTTACACTTATTCAGAACCGACAATCTTTATTGAATATGCTTTAGAAGTCATGAAATTAGCTCATGAACATGGCATTAAAAACATCTGGGTTTCGAATGGTTTTATGTCAACAGCTTCACTTGAACTGATTACACCCTATTTAGATGCGGCGAATATCGATTATAAGGGATCGGAACGGGTTTATCATCAATTAACGTCAGGACATCAAACGATTATCGAACGGAACCTTAAGTATCTTTACAACCATGGTGTACATCTAGAAATTACCACTCTAATCATTCCTTCAGTTAACGATCACTTTCAGGAATTAGAACATATGGCATCATTTATTAAAAATGAATTAGGCGAGGAAGTTCCTTGGCATCTCTCTCGATTTTTTCCTTCATGGAAAATGCTGACGATTCCGATGACCCCGTTATCAACCTTAGAAATGGCTAAATCAATCGGCTTAAAAGCCGGATTAAAAAACATTTATATCGGAAATGTTTGGTAAGGAGTGCAAAATATGTCTTTATTGGCAACCTTCATTGTTCCACATCCGCCGATGATTCTGCCTGAAATCGGCAAAGGAGAAGAAAAAAAAGTTCAGAAAACCATCGATAGTTATCTGGAAATCTCAAAAGAAATAGCTAGACTAAAACCAGATACTGTCATTGTGATATCGCCGCACGCTTTAGCCTATAGCGATTGTTTTTATTTGTCGTTATCGAAAACGGTAAAAGGCTCATTTCAGCGGTTCGGTGTCAAATCTCTCGGTTATGAAATGGCTAATGACGTTGAATTGACAAAATCGATTATTGCTTATGCCAATCAAAATGACATTGAAATCTATACGACCCCTTCAAAGCCAGACGAACTAGAGCATGGGGTTATGGTCCCACTGTATTTTATTCAGAAATTCTATCAAGATTTTTCTTTGGTACGAATACCCTTATCAGGATTATCTATGAAAATGCATTATCAGATGGGTCAGGCGATTTTGCAGGCTGTTAATGAGATTTCAAAAAATGTAGTTATAGTCGCTTCCGGCGATTTATCACATAAATTAACACCTGAGGGACCTTATGGTTTTGCGGCTGAAGGTCCCGTTTATGATCAAAGAATAACCGAAGCTTTAGAAACTGGTGATTTTTATCAACTTCTGACCATCGACGATTTACTTTATCAGAAAGCCGCCGACTGCGGAAGAAAATCGTTTGTCATCATGGCAGGCGCCTTAGACGGTTATTCTATCGAAGCGAAATTGCTATCCTATGAAGGTCCCTTTGGAGTAGGATATGCGGTAGCCTCTTTTTATCCTCTAAAGCAGGATTCATCACGGCATTTTTTACTCCCGTTTGAAACTTTTTTTACCGATACGATGAATCAAATCCGCAAAAATGAAGATGCATATGTTCGTTTAGCACGACAGTCGCTCGAATATTTTCTTGAACATCATCAAACGTTATCTGTTCCGGCTGATTTGCCAGAAGAACTGACTGACAACAAAGCAGGTGTTTTCGTTTCGCTCAAGATTGACCATGAATTAAGGGGATGTATCGGTACGATTTCGCCAATCACCGATTGTATCGCTCAAGAAATCATTCATAACGCCATCAGTGCCGGAATGAATGATCCAAGGTTTTTACCGGTCCAATCTGATGAACTTAAAAATATCGTATACAGCGTCGATGTGTTAGCGGCTCCTGAGCCTGTTCATGATATAATTGAGTTAGACCCCGTAATCTACGGCGTCATTGTTAAATATCACCAGCGGAGCGGACTTTTGTTGCCAAATCTCGAAGGCGTCGATACAGTTGAAGAACAGCTGTCGATTGCCTTAAGGAAAGCGGGAATAAATCCTTCCGATCATTACTCGATTTACAAATTTAAGGTAATAAGACATCATTAATTGAAAGAGGAAATAACTGACATGTATGAACTAATCGCAACCACTTCCTTTGGCATCGAAGCGATTGCCAAACGCGAATTAATCAATTTGGGCTTTGAGGTTATCAAAACTGATAACGGAAAAGTCACTTTTCTAAGTGATTTATCCGGTATCGCCAAAGCCAATTTATGGCTGAGAACCGCAGACAGGGTTCTTCTAAAAATCGCCGAATTCAAAGCCTTGACTTTCGATGAACTGTTTGACCAGACAACCTTAATTCCCTGGGAAAATTATCTGCCTGCGGACGCTAAATTTCCCGTTGACGGCAGTTCCGTAAAATCTACACTTTTTAGCATTTCTGACTGTCAGGCTCTCGTCAAAAAAGCGATAGTGGAAAGACTTAAAAAAAAGTATCATCAGGATTGGTTTGCAGAAACGAAAGATGAATATCCAATAAAAGTATCTTTACTCAATGATATCGCCACCATTACATTAGATACTAGTGGAACCGCACTCCATAAACGCGGTTATCGTCAAAGCGCTGTAACCGCTCCATTAAAAGAAACGCTTGCGGCGTCCTTGATTTTATTAAGTTATTGGCAGAATTCACGAATTCTTGTTGATCCTTTCTGCGGATCGGGAACAATAGCGATTGAAGCAGCGATGATTGGTAGAAATATCGCTCCTGGTCTGACAAGGGATTTCGTTTCTAAATCATGGCCATGGATTGGTGAAACCATCTGGAAGGAACAAATCAGACAGGCTTTTCAGGCAATCAATCATGATTCTGATCTAACCATTTATGCTAGCGATATCGATTCTGTAAATATTGAAGCAGCGAAAGAAAATGCGCTTGAAGCCGGAGTTAGTGATGATATTGTCTTTTCTACGATCGACTTCCGTCATCGAGATTATGACTACCCATACGGAATCCTTATTACCAATCCTCCTTATGGCGATCGACTGACTGAAGAAGACTACAAGATTAAACAAATATATCAAGATTTAGCGAAACTTATTGATCGATTGCCGACATGGTCTTTATACGTTATTACTTCTAATCAAGAATTGACTCATTTAGTTAAACGAAAACCTGATCGTGAACGTAAGTTATATAATGGCAATATTGAGACACATTATTATCAGTTTTTAGGTCCCAAGCCACCAATTAAATCATGAAATATGATCGTTGTTTTGAATTTTGATATTACTAATATAAACATAAAAGATTGTGTTCAAGACAATCTTTTTTTAAATATTAATTCATGAGCAAATATCTTGAATTCAAGATAATTTTATTATACAATATTGCCAGGAAGTGATTATATGAATAACACCGATTTAAAATTAGTCATTGCTTTAACCAAAGCCTATAATTTATTTATCTCAAAGATTACTTCGCAGTTATCAATTCATCAATTGAGTGTAAGTGAATTTGGCGTTTTAGAACTTTTATTTCATAAAGGCAAACAGCCTGTCCAGAAGATTGCAGAAAAAATCCTTGTTTCAAGCGGAACGATGACTTATGTCATTAATCAGTTGATAAAGAAAGGGTTCGTTTACAGGCAACAGTGTGAAAATGATTTGCGGATAACCTATATCGACTTAACCGAAGAAGGAACGAAGAAAATTAAAATGGTTTTTCCGCTCCACGAGAGATATTTATCGGAGATTTTCAGTCAATTCAGTGAAATCGATAAAAGTCAGCTAATCGAATTACTGAAATCACTTCAGATATCGATGAATCATTCAAAGGAGGTTTAAAGGTGATTAGAAAAATTGAATCAAAAACCATGGGAAAAGGAAACCACGGCTGGCTAAACAGTATCTTTCATTTCTCATTTGCGGAATATTATAACCGTCAGAATATGAATTTTGGCGTGTTACGGGTTCTCAACGATGATCTTGTAAAACCCAATACCGGTTTTGATCCCCACCCTCACCGCGATATGGAAATCATCTCATACGTTGTCAAAGGTCAGTTGACTCATGGGGACAATATGGGTAATCAGCGGACACTTTCAAGAGGCGACGTTCAGTACATGAGCGCTGGAACAGGCGTTATCCACAGCGAACACAACCGCGGAAATGATGAACTTCGATTTTTACAACTTTGGATTATGCCTGAAGCAAAATCGCTGAAACCAGCTTATGGAGATTACCGTTTTGAAGATAATCAACGATTTAATCAGTGGCTGACAATCGTGTCGTCAAAAAAAGGAAATGCACCGATGACAATCAATCAGGATGTGGTAATCAGTGTCGCTGAAACCGAAGCAAATAAAACGCTTTACTATCCGTTAAAACAAAACCGACAAGCATATTTGGTATTAATTGAAGGCAAAGCCGTCATTAATCATAAATCTCTTAACGAAAGAGACGCTTTAGAAGCAATCGAGGAAGATTTACACATTCAGTCGCTTTCACCAGCTCACTATTTAATCGTTGAGATGGAAAAACAATAAATATAAAAGGAGAAAATAAAAATGGAATCAAATACTTTAAAAATAGGCATCATCTTAGGCAGTACTCGTGAAGGAAGAGTCAGCCCTCAGGTAGGAGAATGGTTTTTGAAACTAGCTTCTGAAAGAAAAGAAGCTGATTTTGAAATCATTGACGTAAAAGATTATAATTTACCGTTTTTAGGAACAAGTTCAGACATGGAAGGCATCGTCCGCTGGAATCAGAAACTCGCTTCGCTCGACGGATTCGTATTCGTCGTATCGGAATACAATCATTCGATTTCAGCTTCACTAAAGAATGCTTTAGATTTAGCAAAAGACGCTTGGAACAATAAAGCGGCTGGAATTGTGAGTTATGGATCAGCATACGGCGCGCGGGCAGCTGAACATTTAAGAGGCATTTTAGGCGAACTTCAGATTGCGGACGTAAGAACTCAGGTCTTGTTATCGTTATTTACTGATTTTGATGCTTCCGGAAATTTCAAACCGCTGGAACTTCATAAAGCCAATGTTTCATCGATGCTTACTCAGCTCATCAACTGGAGCAAAGCATTAAAAACAATTCGATAATTGATAGAAAAATAAAAGCCTGCGGGCTTTTTTTTCTTGAATAAACCTTAAGACTCATGTATAATTGAAATGGCCTGATTTCAGGCAATTTATTCCAGAAAGGATTGATGTAGGATGATTGGAAAATTATTAGAACAAAATTGCATCACAATTCTGGAGGGAAACAAAAACTAATACCCCTCCACAAAAGGAGGAAAATTGAATCAAAATTTATTAACACAATATGGGCTGAATGAAAAAATCCTGTCTTCAAAACGTGAAGGCTTTGAATTAGCCCGCATTATCGATCAACAAAAGAACTTATATACGCTTGTTACAGATGAAGGATTTCATCAGGCGCAGATATCAGGCAAGATGATTTATGAAGCAGAAAGCTTTTCAGATTATCCCGTCGTCGGTGATTTCGTGGAAATAAAAGAAGAAGATCCGTTAATAATCATCCACCGGATATTACCGAGATGGAGTCTTCTAGAACGTAAAACTGCCGGAATAACCACCGAAGGACAGATGATTGCGAGTAACATCGATACCGTATTTATTTGTATGTCGATGAATGAAAACTACAATCTCCGCCGTCTTGAACGGTACCTGAGTGTCGTATTCGCCAGTCAGGCAGATCCCGTCGTCTTATTAACCAAATCGGATTTGACCGATGACTATGAATTACTGAAAAATGATGTTGCGAAGATTGCGATGAATGTTAAAGTCGTCACCAGCAGTTCAGTGAGCGATCATGGCTATTCAGAAATAAAATCCCTGCTCGAACAGGGTAAGACATATGCTTTTATCGGTTCTTCAGGTGTCGGTAAATCAACCCTGGTTAATGCCTTATTAGGTGAAGAAATCTTAAGAACCCATGAAGTCGGGAAAATGGCCAAAGGAAGGCATACTACAACATCCCGTTCACTTAAATTAACCCCTGAAGGATATATCATTATCGATACACCCGGGATGCGTGAATTACAGCTTGATCAGGCTGATTTTGAAAATTCTTTTCAGGATATTGAAACGATTGCGTTATCATGCCGCTTTAATGACTGTTCGCATACTTTAGAACCCGGATGTGCGGTTTTGCATGCAATTGAAGAAAACCGTCTTTCTCCTGAAAGACTGAATAATTTTCAGAAAATAAAAAAGGAAGCTCAGTATCAGTTGACTAAAAAAAGCAAGATGCCTTCAGTTAATGTGAAGAAATATCGCCGCTAAATCTTTTATTTTAAAACCAGTAAAACATTACCGTTTTTCTGGTTTTTCTTTTGAATGAAAATTGTAAGCATATTGAACTAGGTTTTTATAATTTTTTGATATCATTAAATGGTGAGGTGAGACTGTTGAAAATCGAAGTATGGAGTGATTTCATTTGCCCTTATTGTTATAAAGGCAAACGGATTCTTGAAGATGCAATATCGAAATTTAAATACCGCGATGAAATCGAAATTATTTACCGGAGTTATATACTTAGCCCTGACGCATCAAAAGAAAATCATCAGTTGGTCAATGATATGTTACTGACTAAATATGGAATGTCGATGGAAGAAATCAATGCGGAAAACCAAAGATTAATTAAAAAAGCGAAAACGTTAGGTCTCGATTATTCGAGAATTAATAATTTATATGATATTAACACTTTTGACGCTCACAGGGTTGCTCATTATGCGAAAAAGCATAATTTGTCGCTAGAATGGACGGAAACCTTAATGGACGCTCATTTTGTCAAAGGATTACTGATTGATGATCATGAAGTGTTAATTTCCCTCGCAAAACAGATTGGGTTAAACGAATTAACCGTCAGAAGTATTCTTCAGACCAATCAGTACGGTAGCGATGTCCGACAGGACATGGCTGAAGCGGATACGATTGGTGTTGAAACCGTTCCGTTTTTTGCGATTAACCGCAGTTATGCAATATCTGGTGTCGTCACTTCAAAAGAATTTCTTGATGCTATTAATCTGGCATACGAACAAAATAAATAGGCTGATGCATTTTATTGCCAGCCTATTTTTTATTGCTATTCGGTTTTGGTAATCGTAACTTTGTCAATATCAGTAAAAGTCATTGACAGCGTCCCGAAAGCAGTTTTCCCAACGAGTTTTACTTTGTAAGTTCCAACCTCAAGCGCAATGCTGGAAGTATCTTCATCTGACCCGCTCGCCAAAGGAAACACTTTGTTTTCAGGCGTTACGATAACAACTTTAAACTGTCCGCTCGAAATTGAAGAAAGAATATCTACAGTCACTTCCGTCTTTTCTGAAGCGGTTAAGGTGAAAATCGTTTCTCTTCCCGTAAAACCTCTGAAAGATAAATCAAACTGATTTGCAATACTTTCCTTACTTTCATTTCTTACCGAATAGGTATAAGTATCGCCGGTTTCCGCAATTAAGGAATCATCATCGAAAATCAATAATTTCGAGTCATTTGAATTGCATCCTGTCAATAAAACTGTGAATATCATCATAGATATGATGACCAATACTTTTTTAAACACTTTCGTCTCTCCCCCGTTGTCGTTTTATAAATCCTTATAGATTATAGTTCGAAACAGCCACGAAGTCAAGATGAAGTCTTAGAGCATATTTAAGCAACTCGCATTTCTATCGGAAATGATTATGATATAATGAAGATATGTTTAGGAGGTATTGAATGATGAAAATAGGACTAATCGGATTAGGAAAAATGGGTTATAACTTAGCGCTCAATATGAAGGATAAAGGCATCGATGTCATTGCCTATGACATTTCAGAACAGGCTAGAATAATGATAAATAACGAAGGTATTCAGACGGTGAACAGTTACCAGGCGTTAACGGAGGCTTTACCGAAACCAAGAATCATCTGGTTAATGGTTCCGTCAGGAAAAATCGTTGAAGCGGTGATAGAAGAAATCAGCCAATTACTTCAGAAAGACGACGTTTTAATCGATGGAGGGAATTCAATGTATCTCGATTCTGTCAGACGCTATCAGGCGATGAAAGAAAAAGGGATTCACTTTGTCGACTGCGGAACTTCGGGTGGAACTGAAGGCGCAAGAAACGGTGCTTGTCTAATGGTCGGCGGTGAAGAAAAAATCGTGAAATCGATTGAGCCTCTGTTTGAAAAGATTGCTCAAAAAGACGGTTATTCATATATGGGTAAGACCGGAAGCGGACATTTCGTGAAAATGGTTCACAATGGCATCGAATACGGCATGATGCAGGCCATCGGCGAAGGATTTGAACTGATGAATGCGAGTGATTTCGATCTTGATTATCATCAGATTGCGAAGGTGTGGTCGAATGGTTCGATTATTGAAGGTCTACTGATGAGAAATACGACAGAAGCTTTCAGAAAAGATAAGCAGCTCAGCTCGATTTTAGGGAAAGTTGATGATTCCGGTGAAGGACAGTGGATGGTAGAAACTGCTTTAAAATATAAAGTGGCTTTACCGGTGATTACGCAGTCGTTATATTCACGATATAAATCGAAAGATGAAAATAAATTCTCTGAGAAAGTTGTCGCGGCGATTCGCAATGAGTTCGGCGGGCACGCCGTCTATAAAAAATCATGAAATCGGTCATTGCTATTTTTGGAGCGACGGGGAATTTAATGTACAAAAAACTGATTCCTGCGCTCTCAGCTCTTTCTGCAAAGAATTTATTAGACCCTGATACCATTATCCTCTGTATCGGCCGTGCCAACCATACGAAACAATCTTATTTAGAAACTGCAAAATCACAAGTTCAGACAGAAGTAGACTGGGATAAGTTTGCTTCAATGTCTGAATATTTCCGCATGGATTTCGACCAGATCGGTTCGTATGATTCCTTATATCGGTATATCAGTCAGTTTGGTCAGACAAAACGGCTGTTTTATCTCGCCGTAGCCCCTGAATTATTCCCAGTTATTGCCCAAGGAATCAGTGAAGTCAGACTAATTGAGAAAAACGATGAACACGGACGGATTGTTTTTGAAAAGCCGTTCGGTGAAGATTTAAAAACCGCTAAAAACATCAATGCTTTACTATGGAAATATTTTGATGAATCACAAATTTACCGTATTGATCATTATTTAGGAAAAGAAATGATACAGAATATCTTAGTCATGCGGTTTGCGAATAAACTTTTTGAAAATAACTGGAATTCGCAGTCAATTGAAAAAGTCACGATTATCGCCAAAGAAACCGAAGGCGTTATGACCAGAGGCAATTATTATGACCATGTCGGGGCAATCAAAGATATGATACAGAGCCATCTTTTACAAATGGCTGCTTTAATTGCGATGGAAGTACCGAAAAGTTTTGACGAAGACGGAATCCGTGAAGAAAAAGTCAGAGTACTGAAACGGCTCCACGTTCATCAGAACGATATTATAAGAGGTCAGTATATCGGTTATTTAGAAGAAAAGAATATTGCAAAAAATTCTCAAACCGAAACGGCCATCATGATGAAAGCTTATATCGATTCCCCACGATGGAAAGGCGTTCCTTTTTACTTTTTAACCGGCAAAAAATTCAATGAAAAACGCTCCGAGATTATCGTTGATTTTGAAGATAACACTTCTCAAGGAGATTTATGGCCTGAACAGAAGATTACGAAAAACCAGCTGGTCATCCGCGTCGCTCCTGATGAAGGCGTTTCTTTCCGTCTCAACGTTAAGGAACACGGATTGTCGACGATTATTCATCCGATGGAAATGGATTATTGCCACGACTGTAATGTCGTTGGGAATAAACCGGAAGCTTATGAACGGTTATTACTCGATTTCATTCGCGGACAGTCAACACTGTTCACCAGATGGGATGAAATTGAAGCAGCCTGGAAAGTCATTGATTCAGTTAAGAGTCATGACACTCCGCTAATCAGTTACCACAATTTCGAAGATTTTCTGAAAGCCATCGATCAACATTATCAGGAGGTTACCTATGATCATTCATGATATTTCCCTTGCAATAACGCCCAGTATGACCGTATATAAAAACAAAGATATTAAACGTCCTTTATTTTCATCAGCCGCTACTTTTGAAAAAGAAGGCGTTTATGAAACCCAGCTATCGATGAATTTACATACTGGAACACACATTGACTTTCCGCTTCATACGATTAAAAACGGAAATAACAGCAATCATCACCCGCTCGAAACCTTTATCGGCACGGCACTGGTCATCGATTTATCTCATCTTGACGACCATATCAGCGAAAACGATCTTTTGCCTTTTGAAATTAACCCAGGCGATTTCGTTTTACTGAAAACCAGAAACAGTCTGACAGAGGATTTTGACTTTAATTTCGTTTATCTCGATGCATCGGCAGCTAGGTAT
This sequence comes from uncultured Caryophanales bacterium, assembly GCA_937928185.1. Classification (GTDB taxonomy): domain Bacteria; phylum Bacillota_I; class Bacilli_A; order Izemoplasmatales; family Hujiaoplasmataceae; genus UBA5603. The sequence goes on along the minus strand of CALEZX010000093.1, from coordinate 7,822 downwards.
CTCGTTTCTAAAAAAATCAGAGGTGTTGGGATTGATGCACTAGGCATTGAAAGAAATCAGCCGAACCATCCGACCCACGATTTGCTTTTATCTAACCATATCATTATTCTTGAAGGTCTGAGGTTAAAAGGAATCGCTCCTAAAATCTATGATTTTTTAGCTTTACCTATTAAAATTGACAATGTAGAGGCATTACCGGTCCGTGCCGTCTTAATTGAAAAGGATTGTTAATTTACTAAAAAAGATTTATAATGCTAATATGTCGTAGCATTAAGGAGGGACATCATGTTTCATTATGCCTGTGATTTATCGACGCTCAAAGAAAAGAAGAAAATGCGCGTAATTATCAATAACCGTCCGATTTTACTCGTCATTCATCATGAACTTCCTTATGCTGTTGCGGACAAGTGCCCGCATCAGGGTTTTTCTTTATTTACAGGAAAATATGAGAATGGAATTATCGGCTGTAAAGAACACGGCTTACAGATTGATATTACAACCGGAAATGTAACGAATCCTTTAAAAGCGAAAGCGCTAAGGATGGAAGAACAGGATCAATCCATCAAGACTTATAAAACCGTCGTTGAAGATGGAAAAGTCATGATTGAATTAATATAAAAAGGGAGAATTTTTTGTATGGAAAATGCTTTAAAGATTTATCGTGAAACGAATTCCAAACTAAAAGCTTTTAACTTTGTCATGTTTCTTAATGGCTGGGATACCTCAACCATCGCTCCGCATGATGCGATGGAACACCGCTCAAAACAACTTGGGGTGTTATCAGAAATGTATTACCATTTAGCAACATCACAGGAATATGAAAATGCCATTGAAAAGATTTATCAATCCCGTGATCAGCTCGATTCCGTTTTAGCCCATGAAATCACAGAACAACGTAAAAATCTGTTAAAAACGAAAAAAATCCCGGTTGATGAATTCGTTAAATACCAGGAATTAATGACTCAGGCTTATCAGGTTTACGTCGATGCCAAACAATCCAGCAACTATGAAATGTTTAAACCGTACTTATTTAAGATTATTGAATTCAAAAAGAAATACATAGAATGGGAAAAGACCGATACTCTCAAAGGTTACGATGTCCACCTCGATGAATATGAACAGGGTTTTACCGTTAAAGATTATGATTTGTTCTTTAATACCTTAAAAGAACGTTTAGTACCTTTTGCGAAAAAAGTTTCGAGAATGAAACCAAAATATCAAAAAGCTTTCTTAAAAAAGAAATTTCCGGTTGATAAACAGAAAGTATTTGCGGATTACCTCCGCGATGTCTTCTGTTTTGACAGAAACCGTACCGTCATTTTAGAAAGCGAACACCCCTTTACCACGGGTAATGGAACATCCGACGTCAGAATTACGACCCATTATCACGAAGATAATCTTCAGAGTGCCATTTTCAGCACAATCCATGAAATGGGACATGGTTTATATGAACTTCAGGTTGCGAAAGAACTTGACGATACATTATCTGGCGGCGGCGCATCGATGGCGATGCATGAAAGTCAGTCAAGACTGATGGAAAACATGATTGGAAGAAGTGACGTCTTCTGGAATAAACATTATCCTAAACTTCAGGAAATCTTCGCTAAAGAGTTAAAAAATAGTTCTGTAGAAGATTTCGTCAAATACGTTAATACCGTCTCAAGAGGTTTCATCCGCACGGAAGCTGATGAATTAACGTATTCACTCCATATTATGGTCCGTTATGAAATCGAAAAAATGATTTTTAATAAGAATCTTGATTTAGAGAAATTACCGGAAGTCTGGAACAAACTGTATAAGAAATATTTAGGCGTTACCGTGCCAAACGATCAGCTCGGTATTTTACAGGACGTTCACTGGTCAGGCGGGATGTTCGGTTATTTCCCGACCTACGCTTTAGGATCAGCCTATTCTGCACAGATTTACCATGCGATGTCGAAAGATATCGATATCAATCAATCGATGGGTGAAGATTCAATCAGAAAGATCGCCGACTGGTTAAAAACTCATGTTCATCAGTATGGATCTTCGAAATATCCGAAAGACATTCTGAAGTTAGCGACGAATGAAGAATTTAACCCAAATTATTATGTCGATTATCTCATTGCGAAATACACCAAAATCTATGATTTGAAAGATTAGCCGCCTAAGCGGCTTTTTTTTGTTTTTGTAGGAAAATTTTTAATTTATTGATATAATGATTTTAGATAATTTTTAAATAAATACTGAGGGATAAGATGACGTTAAAGCAAACGCAGTGGATTCGCAAAATGGTTTTACCTTTGATTATTATCATTCTTTTCGTCATGGCATTTTTGTTTGGATCCATTTCTGATACTTTTGAAGGATATCTTAGAATATTAACGAGCCCTTCTGTGCTGATCAGCGATTATCTATATATCGGCGGATTAAGCGCTACGCTTTTCAATGTTGCGACGATTATGCTTCTAAACCTCGTCATGATTAAAATTCTCGATTTAAAATTGAATGGTCCGATTTTTGCAGGGATACTGACGATTGCCGGTTTCTCTTTTTTTGGTAAAAATTTATTTAATACATTACCCATCTATTTGGGAATCTATCTTTATTCTAAATTTGCGAAAACTGAGTTTAAATCTCTGATTGTCGTCATATTATTTTCGACAGGCATATCTCCGTTAGTCAGTTTCGTCATTTTCGGAACAGGTTGGGCAGCAATAATCTCTGTATCGGCGGGTTTACTGATTGGAGTTATCACGGGTTTTATTTTGCCCGCTTTAGCTAAACAGACGCTTAAATTTCATCAGGGATATAATCTTTATAATGTTGGGTTTGCCATGGGGATATTATCGACTGTTTTTGCGGCGATTTTCAAAAGTATGAATTTGAGACTCGATTTAGGCGGGCCGTCAAGTACAGAATATCATAGCGAACTGATTATCTTATGCCTTATATTGTCGATAATATTTATCGTCAGCGCTTTTATTTTCAATCCAAATGTTCTGAAAAACTATAAAAAAATCCTGAAAACGACAGGACAGTTAGGTTCAGATTATATTTCGAATATCGGTAAAGCTGAATCGATGCTCAACGTAGGAATTATGGGACTGTTATCGCTTCTTGTAATCGTTATTTTTAAATTTACCATGGGCGGTGCGCTGATGGGAGCGGTATTGACCGTCATGGGCTTTGCGGCATATGGAAAACATCCTTTTAATTCCGTTCCGGTCATTGCCGGTGCGCTTTTAGGCGTATGGATGACAAATTATGATTTTAATTCCGTTGGAGTAGTCATTTCGATATTGTTCGTAACGGCTCTGGCTCCGATTTCTGGAAAATACGGTCCTGTCGCAGGGATTATCGCCGGATTAATTCATGTCGTCGTTGCGCCAATGGCCTTTACGCTTCAGGGCGGATTCGACCTTTATAACAATGGATTCACTGCCGGTTTCATCGCTGCTTTTCTTGTTCCAATTTTTCAGATATTTAAAAAAGAAGAAGTCATAAATAACTAAACGTTTAGGGAGAAAAAAATGAAAAAACAAGACTTTATCTGGCTTTCTGTCATTATTCTCATTACGCTTATTTTTGTTATTCCGGCAAGCAGACTGTTTTATGAACAACTCAATCTAAATCATCCTTATTTACTTGGGTTTCTGAAAACCAGTATTCTGGCTTTTATGGGAGAACTTCTGGTATCGAGGATAAAATACCAGCGTTATTTTTATGGAACGGGACATATCATGAAATGGTTTGTCTGGGGTATCTTAGGGATGATATTTGTTTTAGTATTTAAAATCTACGCTTCCGGCGTTTCTTCAGCCCAAACGGCTAATCTTCTGCCTTCCTTGGGAACATCTGTTTTCGCCGGGCTGTTTACCGCTTTTCTCATCAGTCTGATTATGAATCTGTCATTTGCACCAACCTTCATGATTCTTCACCGGATTACCGATGGATATATCAGCCTTTCAGAAGGAAAAATCAGACAGTTACGACAGGTAGCTTTAAAATCCGTTATTAACGGGATTGACTGGCAATTCTTTTTTCATACCGTAGTTTTAAAATCAATTCCATTTTTCTGGATTCCTGCCCATACGATTACGTTTTTACTTCCCGAGAATTACAGAGTATTAATGGCGGCTTATTTATCGATTGCTTTAGGAATCATCATGTCACTGCGAAAAACAGTTAAAAAGGAAGTCGGCACATTATAAGCTGACTTCCTTTTTTTGACGAATTTTTTGTAAGGCGACAGTCCCATAAACACCGACAATAATCATCGCACTGCCGACATAATGGAACCAAGTGAGCGATTCCTGCAAAAATAAAGCACCGGCAATTATCGCCACGATCGTCGATAAATTCGAATATATGCTGGATACATGGGCCGGTAAATGACTTAATGCATAATTCATCATAAAAAATCCGCCGATAGAAGCCACCAGTCCCAGATATAACAACGGGATAATGACTTTGCCCTCAGTTAACAAAGCAAAGTAGGATGAGACATTTTTTTCGATAATCAGTTCAGTAAGATAAATAACGTTAAAGACGGCTGCACCAGTAAGCATCATGAGATAGGTTGTTTCAATAGGAGATAATTTTTTCGATGCATTCCGCGATGCTATATTATAAAAACCGGCAGATAGTACAGCTAAAAATAATAAGATAATGCCTGTGATATTGCTTCCTCCCTGATTGGGTTTCATCAATTGAATGAAAATAATGCCTGAAACACTCAGAGCAATAAAAAGATACTGGGCCTTTTTCGGTTTTTCTTTCAGAATAAATGCGCTTAACAAACTTACAATTATCGGAATTAAAGCAATCATCATTCCAGCTTCTCCGGAGGATGTTTTTGCTAAACCATAAGTTTCAAACAGAAAATATAAAAGTGGCTGGAAGAAAGCCGTCAATAAGCCATAAGCGATATTTGATCGGTTGATATTTATCTTAATCAGTCTGAAGATTCTTAATAATTCAAATCCTAAATAAGCGAAAAGAAACCGGTAGGCGATTAAACCTAACGGACTTAAATAAGATAAAGCTATTTTTGAAAATAAAAATGAAAAACCGAATATGGAAGCAAATATAAGTGCTGCCAAATGCGCTTTTTTATTCATGATTTTTGCGATATTCTTAACGATTTGAATTTATTAGAAATATGCGAATTTAAATAAGGTAAACCATAGATGGACGATAACATCACCAGAAAAATTATTACATAATAGAAAAAGAAAGTTTTTTCATCACCAAAGGGTAAAGCATTTTCTTTTAAATACATGTAATTAGGATCATAGTTGACGAAGAACACCTCATTCGCAAGTGTAGCCCAGGCCATTAAGACTAAAATACCAGCTATGACCTGCCATGCGTTTTTTATATTAAGAGAAAACTTTTTGGCGGCGATTTCATAGATTGGGACTAAAATCAATATCGTATGGGCAGACATGCCTTCAAGGGTAAAAATAGTCATAAAACGATCAGCAAAATAATCGCCAATCAATAATGTAATAATCCCACCCATCATCGATAATACATAGACTGGTGTTTTGATTTTTTCCCATTTAAAAACAACAGTTAACGGCAACAAAAAAGTTAAAACAGTACACATATGGAAAGGAAAAGCCCTAGTCCACGGCGATTCTACTCCCAAAAACGCCCTGATCGTCTGATTGGTCAGCCGGAAAGTAAATAAAGATATGAGCAGAATTAATACTGTAATCCGCTCTTTTTCCGGATGTTTTTTAAAATACTGATATCCGATAATTCCTAATAAGATGACCAATCCAATCCAGAGAAGATGACGCCATCCGAATTCGCCTTCCCCTAAACCGTCCGAATAAGATGAGAAGTTACCATTCTCGTTCAGATAAGTGAAAAATTTTAAAAACCAGTCTTTTATCATATTGCATTTTCCCCCATAAATCTTGTCCTATAAAATTATATCATAATTAAATAATGTATAAGCACATATTATTAATACATTTACTTATATCTAATTATTCGATATAATGAACAATAGACATTTAATTAACCATGACGAAGGAGATATTTATGGCTAAACTTGAAAAAATCGCTTTAATGAACAATTATGATTATGTAAAACCCCATGCATATTTAAATAAAGACGGCTTTGACGTGACGATTGAAGAGACCTATTCAAACAACGTCTTTATATTCTATATTTTATTAAGTAATATCTCCACTCAGAAAGCACAAGAATTGCTTCAGCATCTGAAACTGCAGAAGAAAGCGTTTAAAGTATTTTCTTACCAGATCAGCGGTCTGGTACTGAAAGTAGTCTGGAATGGCTACTTCACATCGCTGAATGCTCCGAAAATGGAGGAATTTATATCTTCAATCATTCAGCTTATTAAATCATTATCAATCGAACCTAACAACGTCTGTTCCTTCTGCGGAGAAGAAGGCGCTGACGAATTGGTTTATGTCAACGGAATCAGGTTATTAAAAGCCCATTCTGAATGTAAAAAAGCCAAAATTGAAGAATACCGAGAAAGTCAAAAAAACAAACCCATTGAAAAACCAAATTACGTTGGCGGAGTTATTGGTGCTTTATTCGGCGCGGTTATTGGCATAATACCCTGGATTATCGTTGAACTGTCACTTGGATTCCTTGCGGCAGTATTAGCTTTGCTGGTCGGATACAGTTCTTTTTTTATGTATAAGAAATTTGGCGGTCCGTTAAACAAAAACGCCAAAATTATTGTATCTGCTGCGACAGTTTTAGGAGTCATCCTGACCAATCTGTTTTTCGCATCATACATCATTTATATAGCTGACGGAGCGCTTGTATTTGAAAATTATATTATCGTCTATACGACGCCGGAAACAAACCTGCCTTTATTTCAAAGCCTGTTTATCGGATTAGTGATGTGTGGATTCGCTTTACCGACACTCATCGTGAAAATTAAAAACGAAGAAAATAAAGAATATCAATTACAGTAATAGAAAAGGTCACAACCGCGGTTGTGACCTTTTTAGTTAATTTTTGGCAATTTTTCGAGATAAAGATATAATTCATCAAAATTACCGTGAGGGTATCTCGTGATGTCTGTATTATCCGAATTAATTAAACAATCGGTTAAAAGATAAGAAGAAAGACCTAACCTGACTGAAGCCATATCTTCAGTAGCGTCATTGCCAATCATCATACATTCTTCAGGACGTTTATTGATTTTTGATATAATCGACTGATAATATTCTAGACGCGGTTTCGTGTAAGATGAATTATCGAACGTGGTAATCATTTCAAAATCGGAATGATTTAAATCTGCCCATTCAATCCTTTTTTTGGTCGCAATGGGAGGGAAAAGCGGATTGGTAGCTAATACCAGCAAATACCCTTTTTCTTTTAACAGTCGGATTATTTTTTTCGCTAAAGGATGAGGTTTCGTTGAGGCTCTGACATGATCAAAGTGAAATTCATAGAACTGATCGAAAGCCTGAACAAGCGAATCATCAGTATGCGGATATAATTGTTTAAACCGATGCCAGAAAGCTTCTTCATTCGTCATGGTTCCTTTGTTCTGATACATCGCATCGATACTGTCGATAACTGCTTTGGTAACAGCTGATCCGTCATATCCGTTTTTGTCCATGAATGATTTCATAATGCCAAAGTAGAGTTTGATAAAGTGATCGTCATCAAGCGGTAATAAAGTACCATCGAGGTCAAATAGAATTGTATTTATCATGGTTACCTCCTAAATATCGCTTATTATAGTGTAAATGCTAAAAAATGTCAATTGAGTCAAGCGATACCGGAATGTTATTTAATAAACTGTTCCATAAGGCCAGTCGATGATTCCGCCCATATCAT
>CALEZX010000092.1 GCA_937928185.1 uncultured Caryophanales bacterium | reverse complement strand
ACCTGACTTTTATACTTTAATACCTAATTTCATTTAGTAATATAGCGGTGTGCTACATTTCGAAAGCGACTTAGAGGCCAAACAAGGCCGACAAGTCGTTTTTTACTATTAAACAAAAATTCTTCATAAATATGTAGCATACTGTCGCATACTGTGATATAATAAGGATAGGAGATGATAAGCCATGAATATCCATTTAGCCAAAAGTCCATCCACGGGATTACATTATGTTTATTTAACCGAATCTTATCGGGATAAAAACGGAAAACCCCAGCGTCGCTTTATCGAAAGAATAGGCATTCTAGAAGAGATGCAAGAAAAAGAACCTCATGTATTAGAACGATTAAGACAAGAAGCAAAATCAATGACTAAAAAAGATAAGGATACAAAAACCTATCAATTTTCAGTTCAGATGAACCAAAAAATAGATATGAGTCAACAACTTTATAACTATGGTTATAGCCTCATTAAGCACGTATATGAACAAATGGACGTGCCGTCGTTTGTGAAAGACTATCAATCGAGAAGAAAAGCGGACTATGATTTAAGTCAAATCATAGAACTACTGGTTTATGGACGCATGATTGATCCGCGTTCTAAGCTGTCAACACACCAAAGGAAGCAGCAATTCTTTATGGGATTTGAGGATATCAAACTCGAGGAAATCTATAAATCACTCGATGACTTGACGTCTCTAAAAGATGATTTAATGATCCATCTGAACGATGAACTGAAGGCCCAAGGCTTGAGAGACGCATCCTTAGTTTTTTACGACGTGACCAACTACTACTTCGAATCGGTTGAATTCGATGGTTTTAGAGAACGTGGCGTCTCTAAAGAAAACAAAGAGACAGGGATTGTTCAGATGGGTTTGTTCATCGATAACAAGGGACTTCCGATTACCTATGAACTGTTTCCTGGGAATACCCATGACTTAGCCACCATGAGGCCAATCTTAGAAAAGATTAAAAAACAGTTCAATTTGGGGAAACTCACAATCGTCGCAGACAAGGGGAATAACAGCGCACAAAATCTAGCGATGATTGAATCCTATGGCGATGACTATATCATCGCGCAGCGGATTCGTAATCGAGGGAACACCTATTCGAATATCGTCTTAGATGAAGCAGACTATGTCTATAACGCAGATAAGACATTCAAGTATAAGCTCGTCTCCTTTGATAAAGAGGTCAAAATCGCAGACGGTAGTATCCGAGTGATTCCTGAACACTTGATGTGTTTTTGGAGTCGAGATGAAGAACTCTATCAAAGGGCGAAACGTGGACTCTTGGAAGATAAGATTGAAAAGTTTATAAAAGAGCCCTCACTTCTCAACGCATCCAACTCGTTTGGCATCAAGAAATACTTCAAAAAGGTCAAGATCGATAAGAAGACAGGTGAAGTCTTGAAGGGTAAGGATACCTATGTCTTCAATCAAGAAAAATATGAGAGGGATTTAGCCCTCGATGGCTACTACACCATCGTGACAAATAACCTTGAATTACACCCATTTGATATCATCAAGCATTACAGACAGCTCTCTAAGATTGAAGAATCATTCAAAGTAACAAAGAGTGATCTAGAGGGTAGACCTGTGTATGTCTGGAAAGAATCCCACATCAAAGGCCATTTCTTGACGTGTTACTTAGCCCTTCTATTCTATCGAATCCTTCAGCTGAAGTTGGATAACAGGTATCCGGTGCATCAGATCAAAGAAGCTTTTAGAAAAGCCAACTGTATTGAAATCACTCAAGGCATTTATAAAATGATTCCATCAACGCCCTTATTCTATGAACTCTCTAAGCAATTCGATAAAGACTTTGGTTATGAGTATATGACAGTTGGGGACATTAAAAGACAAATGAAGTAGAGTGTGCTACAAATTAAAAACCGACTCGATGGCTCAATCTAGCCTAAAGGTCGGTTTTATTATGTCCTAGATATAAAAGTCAGG
>CALEZX010000091.1 GCA_937928185.1 uncultured Caryophanales bacterium | reverse complement strand
CTTCTAAGCCGTCGGTCAGGAGTTCGAATCTCCTCCGAGTCGCCATTTAGTATATTAGGCAGTTGGACAATGGTTCAACTGTTTTATTTTTAATATTCAGCATTCAGTGAAGATTATGATATAATATTTTCAGTGGCCCGGTAGCTCAGCTGGACAGAGCAGAAGCGTCCTAAGCTTTTGGTCGGGGGTTCGAATCCCTTTCGGGTCGCCATGATGAAAATTTGAATCGAAATGATTCTTAAAATAGATAAAAAAACTGTCATATTTAAAGAGAAAATGCTATAATTATTTTGCTGGCCCGATAGCTCAGCTGGATAGAGCAGCGGCTTCCGGAGCCGTCGGTCGGGGGTTCGAATCCCTTTCGGGTCGCCACTAGATAAAATTATGCCTCCTTTGGGGGCATTTTTTATTGGTAATATCTTACATTGAAAATTGAATAAATATTACATGGCAGCCTATTGAATAATAAACATGAGTGTGTTTAAATAGAGGTGATACTTTAAGGAGGATATAATGACAAATTTATTTAAATTAATTGAATCATCTAAAACTCTATCTCTGATTTTTGATTTTCTTGATAAGAATAACAAAAACAAACATCAGCATTTTCTCATCATCATCGTCCGGGTTATTTTACTGCTCGCAATCGGTATCTTCGTGTTATTTGCGCATATAGCAATCTATTTTCTCTATCTTTGGATGTTTTTTACATCTATCCCAGGAAAACTGGTTAAAAAAATTCGAATGGATTCTTTAGGATACGACGCTTCAAACAAATGGTTGTTTAATTTATCGTATCTGTTGTTATATGTCTTTGTTTTACCGTTTGAATTCATTTACATTTTTGTTAATTACTCAACAATCGTTCTGAGTTTCTTTACGGACTGTCTGACATGGATTCTGACGTTTGGAAAAACAAAACTAACGAATACGAATATTGCAATAACCGAACAGGAAAATGTGAATCCGAACATAAAAAATAAAGATATCATATCAATTCTAATAACAGCAGTTTCGGTTTTTGCATTTGTAACGTTTATAGGAGGCTTATACGCCCTCGATTCATTTATTCTCCAGTGGCTGGCTTCTTCAGCAATTTCTCTGATCATTTGCGGATTGTATTATTATTTTTTCGGCTTCCGTAAAGACAAAAATGAGTCAGAACAAAATGCTCCTGAGAATATCGCTTCATAAAATAACCATAAAGGATTACCTTCAAAAATTACGCTCTGCAAACAGAGCGTTTTTTATTTCAAATTTTATATAAATATTTTCAATATTTTTTTCAGTAGATTGCCAATATAGAGTACAAAAGCGTTTACATAAATGATATAATGAAATAAAGAACTTACAAAATCTATATTTACAAATTATTTATAAGGAGCGAAATTTATGGATATTGAAAAACTGCTCGATCAATTGACGATTGAAGAAAAATGTCAGTTATTAGTCGGTAAAGATTCATGGCATACTATGAATATTGACAGGCTGGGAATTCCTTCGATTATGATGGCTGATGGTCCTCACGGCCTCAGAAAACAACTCGATTCAGGAAATTCGATGATGGTTAACGAATCGTATAAAGCCGTATGCTTCCCTCCGGCCGTGACCGTCGCTTCATCTTTTGATCCGTCAGTCGCTTATAAGATGGGATCAGCTATTGCCGATGAATGTTTATATAAAGACGTTCATGTTCTTTTAGGCCCTGGCATTAATATCAAAAGAAGTCCTTTGTGCGGACGTAATTTTGAGTATTACAGCGAAGATCCTTACGTTTCCGGAGAAATGGCGAAAGGTTTTATTAACGGTTTACAAAGCAAAGGCGTTGGGGCGTGTGTAAAACATTTCGCATTAAATTCTCAGGAAACTTACCGAATGATTTCAAATTCAATCGCTGATAAACGCGCTTTTTACGAAATCTATTCCAAAGCATTTAAAATAGCTTTAGAAACTAATCCTTCGATGGTTATGTGTTCTTATAATAAAGTCGACGGTACATACGCTTCTGAAAATCCCTGGTTGCTTAATCAGGTTTTAAGGCAGGAATTTGGGTTTAACGGCGTCATCGTATCGGACTGGACAGCTGTCAATGACCGGACGAAGGCCTTAAAGGCAACGTTAGATTTAGAAATGCCGGGACATGATTACGCCGTTAAAAAATTATTGCATGATTATCGTGAAAACCGCCTGAGCATCGATGAAATCAATGCAGGATGCAAAAGAATATTAGAATTAGTGAAGGCGAAAAAAGATCAGCGAATCGTTACATTCGATTTAGAGAAAAATCATCACATCGCTTATGAAATAGCGAAGGAATCCATGGTTTTGCTTAAAAACAAAGATAGTATCTTGCCTTTGCGTTCACAGGATAATATAGCGATTATCGGTCAACTCGCAAAAACGGTTCGTTATCAGGGCGGCGGTTCAAGTCATATCAATGCGTATAAAGTTGATTCGGTTTTGGATAAAATGCCGACGAATGTTCAGTACGAGTACGCGGACGGTTATGAATTAACCGGTGACGGATATAATCAGACGTTAATTGATGAAGCAAAAAAAATCGTCATCAATAAGGATAAAGTCATTTTATTTTTGGGTCTGACAGATGAATATGAATCTGAAGGATATGACAGAGAACATTTAAATTTACCGCTTGGTCATCTTGAATTATTAAAAGCGGTATCGCAGTTAACGGATAATATTGTCGTGGTGTTGGAAATAGGATCACCGATTATTATGCCCTGGATTGATCAGGTAAAAGGCATTTTAAACGCGTATTTAGCCGGAGAAGCCGGCGCAAGAGCGATTGTGGAACTGTTATACGGACTTGCGAATCCTTCCGGAAGATTGGCAGAAACACTCCCGCTGAACATTGAATCGAATCCAAGCCATGATTACTATGCCAAAGGCAATGGTGACGTTCCTTATCAGGAAAGCATCTATGTGGGATATCGTTATTATACAAGTGCTGAACAATCCGTGCTATTTCCTTTCGGATATGGATTAAGCTATTCGTCATTTTCATATTCAAATTTAACTTTAGAAGGATTAACCTGTAACCATCCGGGAAAATTCAAAGTGACAGTTGATGTCAAAAATACCGGATTCTGGGTTGGTAAGGAAGTTGTCCAGTTATATGTGTCCGCACCGCAAAAAGGCGTTTTTTCACCCTTAAGAGAACTTAAAGCCTTTCAGAAAATTGAATTACAGCCCAATGAAACACAGACCGTAGCCTTCATTCTTTCAACCGATGAACTTGGTTATTACGATTTAGCTGAAAAAGGAATGATCGTTCAAGACGGATTCTATACCGTTCAGATTAACCGTAATGCTGAAAAAGTCATTTTAGAAAAAGCGATCAGAATCGAAAATCCCAATGCTCCTAAATCAGACGAAAGAATGTTATCGGCGAAAAGTTATACAATCGAAGGTGGATTAACCTTTAAAAGAAGTGATTTTGAGAATTTGATAGATCAGAATATTGGTGAATATCACTTCAATAAAACAAGACCTTTTGATTTGAATAACACCATTGAGGATATCAAAAAAACATTTATTGGCAGGATTATTTACCGGATGGCTCGAAAAGAGGCATTCAAATCGATGAATAACATGAGTGCCACTGAAAGAATGATGGTCGAAAAATCTCTGGGTGAAACTCCGATCCGAGCGATGGTCGTCTTCAGCGGGGGCATGCTCAAGATGAAAACAATGCTAGGAGTACTCGATTTGATCAATCATCATCCCTTGCAGGCAATCAAACATTTTATCGGGAGATTTTAAAATATGAAAAAGACATGGTATAAAGAAGGCATCGTCTATCAGATTTATCCAAGGAGTTTTAAAGACTCTAATGGCGATGGTATCGGCGACTTAAGAGGAATCATTGAAAAAGTCCCTTATCTGAAAGAATTAGGAATTTCGATAATCTGGTTATGTCCCGTCTATCAGTCGCCAAACGATGATAACGGCTATGATATCTCCGATTATCGTCAGATTCATCCGGATTTTGGCACGATGGCTGATATGGAAGAACTGATTGATGTTCTGCATCAGGCAAATATCAAACTGATTATGGATCTGGTTGTCAATCACACATCAGATGAACATGAATGGTTCAAGAAATCAGTCGATAAGGTTGCGGGATACAGCGATTTTTATCACTGGAAAAAAGAGAAATCCAACTGGAGCAGTTTTTTCGGTGGAGAAGCCTGGACTTACCATCCCATCAGAAAAGAATATTATCTTCATCTTTTCAGCAAAAAACAACCTGATTTAAACTGGGATAATCCTTTGGTTCGGGAAGAAATTAAATCCGTTTTAAGATTCTGGTTAGATAAAGGGATTGATGGTTTCCGCTGTGACGTCATCAACCTGATTGGTAAAGAAGATGGATTACCCAAAGGAAAATTTGCTTTGGTGTTAAGAGGAAGGGAACATTATCTCAATCACCGGAAATGCCACCAGTATCTGCAGGAAATTAATCGTGATGTTTTAAACAAATATGATTGTTTTACCGTAGGAGAAACTGCATTTGTCTCTCCTCAGACGGCACGGCTGTACCAAAATGAAGAAAAACGTGAACTCGATATGTTATTTCAGTTTGACCACATGGCAGCCGATAATTATTTTGTCAAATGGTTTCCGAAAAAATTCAGACCTATCAACTTAAAAAAACCGCTTGCGAAATGGCAGAATGAACTAAACGGGTACGGATGGAATACTTTATATTTAGAAAACCATGATCAGGTAAGAAGCGTTTCCCGATTTGGTGATACAGAGATGCGCAATCAGTCGGCTAAAATGCTCGCCACGATGTTATTTTTCCAGCAGGGTACCCCTTTTATCTATCAGGGACAGGAAATCGGTATGACGAATGCGGATTTCAAAGCGTTAAACGAATATAAAGACATCGAGTCTTTAAATATTTATCAGATAGCCCGGAAGAAACTGAAATATTCACATAAGAAAACCATGAGATTATTAAGTATGGCGTCGAGAGATAACGCCAGAACGCCAATGCAGTGGGATGATTCAGAAGACGGCGGGTTTGGCAGTCTTCATCCTTGGATTGGTCTTAATAAAAATCATGTTTCAATCAACGTGAAGGCTAATCTGAATGAAGAAGATTCGATTCTCAATTACTATAAAAAAATAATTATGTTACGTAAACAATACCCAGTCATCGTCTATGGCGATTATCAGGATATTCATAAAAATCATCCGAGGTTATATGCCTATAAACGTGTTTTGGGCGATGAAACGTTACTGATTCTTTGTAATTTTTCTAAAAAACAAATGATGTTGCCAAAAGACATCGATTTAGAAGGTTATCAGGTGATTTTATCGAATACTGTATCTACGGAACGCTTATTAACTCCTTATGAAGCGAGAGTCTATCATAAAAAATAACAAAAAAAAGGCCTGAAAATGATAGTGTTTGATTAAAACGGACAAATAATAGAAAGAGTCATATTAGAAGAAA
>CALEZX010000090.1 GCA_937928185.1 uncultured Caryophanales bacterium | reverse complement strand
AATGTAAATGCATTTTCTAAAACCTTCTGTTGCGTTTAGTTTGCATATTAACTAATGTCATCTTGTATCATTTTTATTATTTCAATAAAGCTCGTAAAGTGATATACTATTAAATAGTTAACTAAACCAGGTTTTATCAGGAGATTTTCAATGAATACGATAATTTTACAGATTAGAAAAAGACTTCATGACTTCAGTATTCTGACAGTTATCAGTGCATTCGTATCCGCTTTTTTTGTGACCGGTACTGTACAGTTATTCCATTACGATGTGTTAAGAAATTTCTATAATATCAATCTTGTCGATCTTCAGGAAATCGATTATTTTCTGAAAGTTTTTCTGATAAGTTTTATTTTGATTTTACCGCTTTTTTGGCTGTTTTTTCAAAAACACTTACAAAATATCACCGCCTTGGTCTGGATAATCTTTTTATGTGTTTTCGCTTATTTTTCACCTGTAAAATCCCTAGTCATCGGTTCACTAATCATTGCCGTTCCTTCGGTCTTTATTACCGTCAGTCATACTATCGATGCCTTCAAAAATAATCATGAGAAAACCGATATCATCATCAGTACGGTTTTTTCTGGTCTCGTTTCTTTGATTTTTGCGGTAATGATTGGGTTATTCATTCAGAAAACCAAACTCATTTTCGAGCTGCCTGATACCAATAATCTTTCGAATATCGGTAATGATTTAATTTATGCGCCGCACATGGTTGACAGATGGAATGAAGTTTTAATCGTTTTTAGCATCACCGCATTCTTATTTCTTGTTTTTTCACTCGTAAAACCCTTAATCAAAATCAAGTCTGACAAAATCAATTATACAATTATCGGCTATATTATCATCGGTATTATTCTGATTATTCAGGTGGTCTATCTATCGATGATTATGAGTTACCGCGTGAAAGTATTAACGGCTTCTACTTATGATTTTGGCATATTCTTACAAATGTTTTATAATATGCGCTCCGGTAACGGAATGATGACGACCTTAGAACGTTCGATGGCTTTATCCCATCTTCAGGTCCATTTCTCACCCGTTTATTATTTAATGCTTCCGATATTCATGATTTTCCCCCATGGAGAAACCATCCAGGTTTTACAGATATTAACCGTCGCAGTCGGATTAATTCCCTTATGGCTAATCACTAAACATCTGAAAATCAACCGTTTCATCAGTTTTGCCATCATGATTATCTATATTGCTTTTCCGGCATTGATTACAAGTCATCTGTATGATATCCATGAAAACTGTTTTTTAGCGCCGATGATTCTTTTTGTTCTGTATTTTGGTTTGAAAAAGCAGACCATACCCTTATTGCTGTTTACGATATTAACGCTTTTTATAAAAGAAGATTCTTCTGTTTATGTTTTCTTTATCGGCCTTTATCTCTTTTCTGACGGATTATTTACTAAAAAATCCGAAAGAGATTATAAAACCGTCATCCATGGAATCATTCTTTCTTGTGCTTCATTACTTTATTTTTTTACTGTTACCAAATATTTAAATGAAAGCGGCGACGGCGCGATGTTCTGGCGTTATATGAATCTATTTCCAGACAGTCATTCAGCTTTTCCGGATATTATCCGGGGATTCTTAATCGATCCGAGCTATTATCTGGCAACACTCTTCGCCCCCTTAAAAATCAATACGATATTACTGCTCTTCGGTTCCGTAGGCATGATGCCGTTCTTCATGAAAAGATACAGTGGCTATTTCTTAATCGTTCCGGTTGTCGTTATTAATTATCTCAGTACTTATCCTTATCAGCATCAGTTTGGTTTTCAGTATTTTTACGGTTCATCGGTTTTAGTCATCTTTATGGCCCTTTTAGCAGTAAGAGATTTATCTCTGGGAAACAAACCTTATCAGATTAAGTTCATGCAGATATTATCCTTAATCGGCTTATCAGTTTCATTAGTCCACGGATATCATTATATCAACGAAAATAAAGGATACATCGCTCTGTACGATACGAATGAAGTCATGTTTGAATCGATGAAAAACACTTTAACATCGATTCCTGAAGATAAAAACGTTGTGGCCAGCGGGTATCTGACGGCTTATTTATCCGACCGTTATTATCTATACGATTATGATTATTTTAAATATGCGGAACGCGAAGTAGAAATCGATTACTTTATTATCGATGGACGGATAGAAGCCGATAAACTGGACAAAATTATCAGTAAAATCCATCAGTACGGATATACCGAAAGCTCATTATCAACCGAATACGTCTTAATTTTTGAACCAGAAGCATAAAAAAAGTCATCCGCGAGGATGACATTTTTATTAGTGACGGTCTGATAAAATTCCTAAAATCGGAATCATCAGAAAAGCAAGCCAGGATACTGTCCATAAATCAAAGAAGAATCCAAGCGAGAAAAAGATGATGACAGCGATGAACGGGCTTAAAGCAACGAGTTTGTTTTTTCCTTTTTTTTCGGTAATTATCGCTACCATCGGGACAGACAGGAAAACCATCCATAAATATCCCCAGGTCGACCATAATAAACCACAACCGAAATATACTAACAATGCAAGCAGAACCGTTAATTTAACCGCTAGTCCGCCTTTTCCAAAAGAAATCTGAATGTTATTCGTGAGGATTCCCACTCCTAACGGCAGTAAGAAGCCGAGCAAACCGAATAACCAGTTATGCAGCTGATAGCCGACAAACAGATAAAATCCGGCAGCCACTAATATTGATGCGATTAAAACGATTCTTTTTTTAATGTTCGGTTCGTTCATCATACCTGCGATCGGTATCAACAGTAAAACCAGCCAGCCCGGATTCCACAAAGTGAAATAGGTTCCGATTAATATGAACACGGTTAATGCCAGGAATACTACTAATCCGGTCAGTTCGCCCCAGATGTTCTTCTTTCCGTGGATTTTTACAGATTCCCTGATGCCGTTAATAATCGCAATGATTGGTACGATAAAGAAAATAAGCCAGGTCGGATGCCATTTATTAAGTCCGAACCCGATTGCTAAAAAGATGACTGTCGCAATGAAGGGACTTAATGCTGTTAAAAAATGTTTATAAGGCTTATTAAACGCATCAACGACAATGGCTGTCACCGGTATCGATAAAAATACTAACCATCCCGGATGCCATTTTTCGAATCCAAACCCAAGAATAAAAAACGCTATGACCGATATAAACGGCATTAATGCAATTAATTTACCCCCGTAATGCTTTTTTTGAATCGGATGATATTCTTCGCTTAATGCATCGACGACCGCTTCAGGCGTCCCGAGCATTTCTATTATAGATTGATCATCCATTCCTTTTTCGAGTCCATCCTCATACATTGAAGCATAATCCGAAAGAATATCTTCTCTTTCCGATTTGCTCATGTCGAGACCATCGAGTATTTTTTTTAGTTTTTCCAAATATTCCTGTTTCATTCAGTTCTTTCCTCCATAATTTGATAAACACCAGATAAAAACTTTGTCCATTCTTGTTTGTATTCAACCATTTTCTCTTTTCCAGAATCGGTAATCCGAAAATATTTTCGCGGAGCTCCCTGAGAGGTTGACTCAGTGTAGGTTTCGAAATACCCCTGATCAGTCAGTCGTCTTAAGATGGGATAGACGGTATTTTCATTAACATCGATGGCTTTTGCCAGTTTATCGATGACTTCAAAACCGTACATATCTTTTTTTGAGACAACGGCGATGACACACATCTCGATAATCCCTTTTTTAAATTGTGAATTCATAAGTTAACTCCTATACTGTGTTATGCACACTATAAGAATAACACAGTTGTGTGCATAACACAATACCTAATTTATAATTTTTTTCATTTTTTGATTCGTTCATTTACGAAATGGCGTTTATCAGTTATAATGATAGTATCTTACGAGGAGGTTTTTATGTCATTAACTGCTTTCAATATGGGATGCAATATCGTAGCTATAGAGAAGAACAATCACCGTTACGGATTATGCGTCGCCTGGGCCCAGATGCTTGATTATGATATTATATCGGTTCTGATTGGCGAATCATCTATTACAGGACTGATGCTTTCTGTTGGCGATATCGTCGGTGTGAGCGCTCTGTCTTCAAACCAAAGTGAGATTGCCAGAACTTTTGGTGAACATCACAGCGATGTATACGATAAATTCGAGAATCTCTCTTACTCGGTTGACGATACGGCGATATTAATTGATCACTCAAAGGTCGTGATGAAATGCCGGATATTAGATATTCTTCATTTCAGTTTTTCACCGAATGATTCCTATGTCGTATTAAAAGTTTTGTCTTCACAGGAAAATCAAAAGTTAAAATTTCTTTCATTGTCTGATCTATAGGAGGCTTATATGCTTCACTCTGTAAAAAATGTATTAATTGCCGGTGGGACAGGTTTTATCGGTTATCATGCGGCTAAATTATTTTTATCGAAAGACGCTTCTGTAACCTCGATTGCTTTACCAAACGAGATTGATTTACACGGATGGTATCCGAAAGAGATCAACCTGATGTTCGGTAATTTATTTGAGATGTCTGAAGAAGAAATCATCGGGTTAATCAAAGATAAAAACTTTGATACATTTTTGTATGCTTTAGGACCTGACGACCGCACGATTCCTACCGGAAACGCTACGGATTATTTTCATCATTATCTCGTCCATCAGTCGTATAAAATCATCAAAGCGGTTGCGGCCGCCGGCATCAACCGGATTATCGTCCTAAATTCTTATTTTTCTCATTTCGACCGGGTCTATCACGGTGAATTATCAAAACACCATCCATATGTCAAAGCGCGGATTACTCAGGAAAATGCTTTGTTCGAGTTATGCGACGAATATCCTGCAGAGATAATGATGCTTGAGTTACCGTTCATATTTGGAGTCATGCCTAACCGGACTCCTTTATGGAAAGAACATTTTTTATCCCAGTTTGACGGGATGAAAAATCTCTATTTCCCGAAGGGCGGAGGAACGGCGATGATATCCGTTGAAGGCGTTGCGGAGGCTATCGTCGCCTGCGCTTATTACGGTGAAAGTAAAAACTGTTATCCGGTCGGCCATTATAACATGACTTACCGGCATCTGATTGAAACGATGATGTCTTTCATCGGCGATAAAAGAAAATTCGTCGGAATTCCGGCCTGGATAGCGTCACTTGGCGCTTCTAAACGCGATCGGTTACTCAAAAAAGAAGGCAAAGAAAGCGGCTTAAACACTAGATATCTGATGCTGAATATCTTAAACAGAATGTTTTTCATCGATCCTGATTTTATGATGGAAAGACTTCATTTTGAAGAATTAGGATTTAAAGGTGGAAAAGACATCTATCTGAGCATCAGTGAAACCATGACTGCCTGTTACCCGACAAATAAATAATTCATCATTTTAAAGAAAGAAGTCATATTCAAATAATTCATAAAATATACCCTGCAAAGGACCTTTTTTCAAAGTGTCCATTTTACAGGGTATGTTTTATTTTGGATATGACTCTTTTTATTTAGTTAGATTCTTGGTAATAGGATGTCATCATAATATCGAGATTTCCATTTTTCGTTCGAATCTCGTCGAAAAATTTCTTCTGATTGAAATCTTTTTTTGACTTAACAAGATATGATAACTCAAATACCGTACCGAAATCTGTGGTTTTTACTTTAATCAGACGATAATTAATTAAATGCTTATTAAAAATCGAATCAAAAGTATTTTGGTAATTCAGATTTTCCGGAACGATAATTTTCAGTTTCATTTTATTAAAACCATCAATATCCATCTTTAGATAATTCATCAATAGTAAAACGATAATGATAATCCCAAAAAAGATTAATCCGTACCCCACTGCGCCTGTCCCCATGGACAAACCCAAACCGACAGTTATAAAAATAAAAGTAATGTCCCTGGGATTTTCAATGGTGTTTCTGAATTTAACCAGCGTGAAGATTCCGGCCAGGCTGAATGCCCTGGCGATATTATTTGAAACAAGCATGATAATTAACGATATGACAATCGGTAAAATCATCAGCGTCATCGCAAATGATTTCTCATAACCGGTTATCCTGTGAGTGTAGATATAGATTGCCATTAATCCTACGCCAAAAGATAAAGCTAACAATAAAACCAATAAAACTGTTGAAAATGATGGATTATCCATCGATAACTGCATAATTGATGTAAACATGGTATCAAGCTCCTGTTCTTTCATTTTGATAGGCTTTTCCATATTTGGAAAAACTGATGTCTCTGATATTTAGTTCGGTTAAAGCTGAAACAAGCCATAGCGGGTAATTCTGCGGTGATTTAATTTCAAACAGCCACAAATCTTTATCGAATAATCGATTTCCGGTATAATCAAATGAATCAAAACTAACTTTTTTATAGAGAATATCGTGATCAAAAGTCAGCCTAATCATCCCCGAAGACTTGTCCTGTAATGCCAGACGGTGGTAAGAGATGGAATAATTCGGTTTTATCGGTTTTAATTTACAGTAATTATCTATTTCTTTCATAATTTGCCAAGACTTGCTGTCTATATCAAATAATGGTATCTGATGAAAATTGAAATAATCTTTGACCTCGCCATAGGTAATAGTAACTCTTCTTTTGTTAATTAAGCCTCGATACTTGCTTTTCATTTCCAGAAACACCGGATTTTTGTTTTCTTTCGGAATGTCATAGCATCGGAGTCTTAATTTTTCTTTAAATACCGGTTTTTGTAACGATTCGCGGATAATGTCATCATTTTCAGTATCAAAATAAATATTATAAACAGAATATTCGGAATCATTGTTACAATAATCATCATAGGTAATATAATTCTTGATTTTTGATAATAGCTGTTTTTTCTGTTTATCAGTAATCAGATATTTTTCTTCATATCTTATAAATACTTGTTTAGTCATTTTATCTTCTTCCTCCGAATGATGTTCCGATGTTAGTTGTTATCTGCGAAACACTGAAGGTTTGATACATTGTCCCCGCCTGATAATTTCCACCGACATAATATCCGTTTTCTGATGAGGAATAATTCGTTACAGTTCCTCCTAAATAAATGCTGTAAGAATTGCTTTTACGGATTTCAGGCGTAGAGATTAATATAGATTGATAAGTTTTTGCTGGAGCGAAGAGAATAATAGGATTACTATTATCGTCGAGAAGAGTAAACAATTGATTTGTCGAAGAAGTCAGATTAATTAATACGCCATACTGTGTTGATGAAGTGCTGATATTCTGTGCCATTCCTGATGATCCCGCAGCAATTAAAATTCCACCTGTGATATTAAATGATGAATCATAATCGATGGCTCCGTTTCCGCTCGTTAACGGCCCAGACACTAACAGCGTTCCTCCTGACATCGTTATACTTCCATTAACATCAATGCCATCTCCATTAGCATTAACATAAACATATCCGCCCGAGATTGAAAGTGATGCCGAACCGGCAGAAGGCATTCCTCCTGGAAAAAATACGCCCGAAGATGATGATGCATCAACGGCATTGATGCCATCATCAGTCGATGTTAAGACAATCTTGCCTCCGGAAATAGTGATATTTTTTCCTTCGATACCTTCATAACTTTTCAGAATATTGATATTTCCGCCAAGAATGCTGACCGAATTTTCAGAATGAATCGCATCATCTGTTGATGATATTTCGATTGTTCCTGCATTGATAGTGACGCTTTTTTCAGCATTTATCCCGTCATCAGATGATGTTAGCGACAAAGATCCACCCATAATTATCACCGAGTCATCAGAGTTGATTCCATCAGTCATTGATGTAATCTTCATAATCCCATCGCTTATCTGCAGTAATCCTCCGGTTTTAATTCCAGCTCGGCTATAGGTAGTCGTGGAATTTTTAACCCCTGAATTCAAAGTGAAATTACCTCCGGTGATAAAGATATTTCCACTGGATTGCATGGCATTACTGTACGCATTCAGATATCCTGTTCCACCTAAAATATTGATTTGCGAGGACAGTAAATCATCGTTATTTTCAACATGCAGTGCATCTTTTGAAGCAATGACTGTTAAAGTCCCTTGAACAACGGTAATCGAATTATTGGCAGTGATTCCATGCTTTTTTGATGTAACAGAAATCGTTCCGTTTTCAATAATGATGTCATCATCTGAGTCAATGCCATCTCCAGATTGACTGACGAGTGTCAAACTGCCAACTCCACTGATAATCAAATCATCATTACTTGCGATTGCAGCATTTTTGTCTAAAGCCAATGTCACAGTTGACGTGAGATAATTCTCAGTATTTTCAGCTAAATTAATAATGACTTTATCAGCATTCACAACGTTGATTGCATTTCCGTCGGAATTGGAGATCGATAAGTCACTCAATACAATAATGATTTCATCTTTTTTTGAAGCATTGACGATAATCTGCCCATTTTGGGCAGAGCCGGTAAAATAATACGTCCCTGCTTCGGATATTGTAACATATGTCCCAGATACACTGACGGAATGGGTCAAACTCACTACTGAACCATCACTAAACGTTACTTCATCATCATAATTAGAATAATGATTAATAATCTCAGAAGTATTGTAAGTCGGCTCGGATAAAGTGGTAATGGTTTCTTTACAGCCGACTAAAATAAAAATAATAAAAAACGTAAATAAACATAAAAAAAATCTTCGCATTGTCCCACTCCTATATATGTGTTTACGATTACTATTATAAAACGTATATGTGAGACAATTATTTCATTTATACGTTTTTTTTGTGACAAATATGCCCTTTTATCATCATCTCATCACAAAAAAAACAATCTGTCCAATAAAACAGATTGTTTATTTCTTATTTTTTTCTTAATACTTTTCCTGATTTCGGTTTTAAATACTTGTCATGGTCAATCGAGATTTCACCATTGACGATGACGGTTTGGATTCCGCTTGGAGTCGCATCAGGCACCTTCGGATTAACAATCACAGATTTCGGATCAAAAATGGTAATATCGGCAGCGTATCCTTCTTTCAGATAACCTCGCTGATTAATTCTGAACCGATCTGCAGTCGCTCCCGTCATTTTATGAATAATCCGTTCAAGCGGTAACTTTCTTTCAAGCGCCTTCTGAATAAAATAAGGCATTGCCTGATAAGACCCGGCATTCTGCGTTCCTGATTCTTCATACCACGCATCGGTCATAAAAACTGATAAATCATCGTCCATCAAACGGTTGATAATCTGCTCATTATAATACTTATCCAGCATAATCCGTCCTTTACCTTCAGACAAATCAACCAGTTTTAAATACATGTCAAATTCATTTGCGCCCTCGTTTTTCGCTATTTCAGCGACCGTTTTACCTTCATATTCCGGATAATCTTTACCGATGTAGGCAACGGTCATATCCGAGAACTCAATTCCGAGCAATTTTTTCGTAATGGTGATTACTGTTTTGAGTTTAAATCTCGTACTCTTTTTCTTTTTCTCTTCATCTGTTAATTTTAAATACCATGCCGGTAAAACAACCGTAATGACACTCGCTCCAAAAGTAAAAGGATACATATCATAACCGATTTCAAATCCTTTTGCTTTCATCTCGTGAAAACGTGTAAGCATCGGATCAACCGATTTCCATGAGGATTTACCCACAAAAATTAAATGCGAGTACTCCATCCTGACTCCAGTCTTTTCCATGATGTCAATGACTTCATCTAATCCCTGTTCGATATGCGATTTGCTTAAAAGCGGATATCCCAAAGCAACTTTCGAACAGGCTCTCGGATGAATCGTTAAAATACCGTCATATTTTTTAATCATTTCCGCATAACTGATTAATTCTTCTTTCGGCGCGTACATCGAAGGGACATACATCAAACCGAATGAACCGCCGAAGGCTCCCATTTTGAGGTTTTCTTCAAGAATTTCTAATTGCTTCGCCTGTTCATATCGCGTTAATTCATTCGATTCATATCCCGTTACCGAAATTCTTGTCGTTCCGTGACCGACTAAAGGAATAATATTAACGTCAAGATTTCCCTCAGTGAGTTTAACGAAATCGTCGAGCGACGCCGGTTTCGCTGCTTTAAAAAGCATTCCGCCGACCAGATTTTTATAAGCTGATTCTTTATGAACGCCATACGCTGAAAAACCACAGTTTCCAACGACCTGCGAAGTAATTCCCTGTTTTAAGAAGGGTAGAATGGATTGCGACGAATTCGGTTTATCGACGAAAAAATCATTATGCGAATGGGCGTCGATAAAGCCGGGACTGACGGCTAAATTAGTAGCGTCAATAACCGTAGCTTTCACCGGCGGTAAATTCGCTCCCATTTTTTTAATGATTCCTTTATCAACTAAAATATCCATGATTACCGGCGGATTATCTGTTCCGTCGTAGACTGTACCGTTTTTAATTAATATTGCCAAAATAATTTCACCTCTATCAAACATAATCATACCACAAACAAATGTTTTATTTCAATCAATTTTATGTGAAGTGTTTTAAAACATTTCAAGATAGTGTAAGATATTAACAAGGTGATTAATATGCGGTATTTTCTCTTGAAAAACGGTAAAACATTAGACGTTGATCTCGTTAAAACCGATGATGCTTCGGATATCATAAATTATACAAAAACCATCGGCGGCGAATCGGATTTTGTGACTTTCGGACCCGAAGGAATCCCCATTTCATTAGAAGACGAAAAGATTTTTTTGTCGAGGTTTACCAAAGATTCGCTTTATCCGATGTTTGTCGGCCGGATTGAAGGAGAAATCGTCTCCATCGCCAATTTAAGCGGAACCGACCGGCCAAGACTCAGGCATAATGCCGAACTCGGTTTGTCGGTCATTAAAAAATACTGGCATGTCGGCGTTGGAAAAGCGATGATGCAGGTATTAATCGAACATGCCAAAGATACATCAGTCATTGAAAATATCTATCTGAAAGTCAGAAGCGATAATCTTAATGCGATTCATTTATATGAAACTTTCGGTTTTAAAAAAATGGGTACCTATCCAAGACAGTTAAAAGTATCATCGCATTACTACGACACCATTCTCATGGCATTACTCATAGAATAAGGAGCAAAATATGATTAAATCCCCCAATCCGTCAATTGATTTTTATAATTTATCTTTTTTACCGATTCAGACCCCGTATTCTTATATATCTTATTATAAGGACGGAAAATGGGACGAAGGTACTATTCAGGAAGGAACTTCTGTTACATTGCATATGTTATCTACTTCCCTGCAGTATGGCCAACAGGCCTTTGAAGGGATGAAATGTTACAGAAAAAGCGATGGCGGAATTCAATTTTTCCGTCCTTATGAAAACGCAAAAAGATTTCAGAAATCCTGTGAAAGAATCATGATGCCTGCCATTCCCGTCGAAAAATTTATATCCGCCATCTGCCAGACCGTCATCGCCAACAGCGATTACGTTCCGCCCTATCAGTCCAAAGCCACGCTTTATGTCCGTCCGTTTATGATTGGGATGGGCTCGAATCTGGTGTTAGGTCCTTCAAAAGAGTATCTGTTCGCCGTAGTAACGCAGCCCGTCGGTCTGTTTTTCAAAAGTGGACTGACGCCTTCGCTTTTCACCATCTCCGATTATGACCGCGCCGCTCATCACGGAACCGGCGACGTCAAAGTCGGTGGTAATTACGCAGCCAGTTTTTATCCAAACTCCCTCGCTAAAAAACAGGGATATACCGATTGTCTTTATTTAGATCCGTTAACCCATACGAAGATTGACGAATCGGGTGCCGCAAACTTTTTTGCGATTACGAAAGAATCTGCTTTCATTACACCGAAATCAGAGACTATTCTACCTTCAATCACCAAAAAATCATTAATCGATATCGCTAAGAACTATCTTCATCTGAAGGTCATCGAAGGCGATATCTATTTACAAGATTTAGAAAACTTTATTGAAGCCGGAACCTGCGGTACCGCCGCAATCATTACCCCGATTGGCGGAATTGAACACAAAGGAAAACTCATCACCTTTGGCAACCCTTCCGAAACTGGTCCGGTAACGAAAGAATTATACCGAATCTTAACCGGCATTCAGTTCGGCGATATCGAAGGACCTGAAGGCTGGGTACTAGAAGTCAGATAAAAAAAACACTTTCAAAAAGTGTTTTTTTAATCCATCGATTTAAAATAGTTTATGCGGTAAATAAGATTTAAATGCTTCTGCCGTTTCATCGTTTCTGCGACCGCAGACTGAAACGCCAGATAATCTTCATTCGTCGCGAGTGGGTCACGGTAAAGAACAGTTTTTCCATCGGTCGTGTAGAACTTATCGTTGAATATCCCGCTTAACCGCGAAATAATAACCGTCTCCTGATTAGAAAACAGATCGCTTCCCACATACCAAAGCGGATTATATTCAATCCCGAGCAGATTCAAAACCGTCGGTGTAAAATCATTCACGGAAGCAAACTTATCAATCGACGTCATCTGTTTTTCAGCCATCGCCTGTTTTAATTTATTATCGTAAATGACGGCGGGTAGACGGTATTGATCTGTATAATAGATATCATTTGGATTAATCTCTCTCATTAAAGCGGAAAAGCCGTAATAATAAGCCGTATGATCGGCATAAAATATCAGAGTTGTATTATCTAATTGGTTGGTTTCTTCAAGGCGGTCAAACAAAATGCCCACAGCCCGGTCTAAATCCATCGCCGCAGCTAAATATGTTCTTAAATAACGGTCATGATTGGTGTTCTGCATTAAGAAATTTGAATCATCAAATTCAGCGTATACGTCCTCAAAAAACACTCTTTTTTCATAACCGCCATGCATGATGAACGTCGTGATAAGCGTCATGAAATTTCCTTCTTCAGGAACCATTGCTTCTACCTGATCTCTTAACATATCTTCATCGGAATTAATCCAGAAACTGGTATCTCTTAATTCCATTTCCGTTGAATCGACGTGTTCGTCGAATCCAAAATGCGGATGAGCGATATTGCGGTTATAAAACGTACCGACGTTATTATGAAAAGATGTAATAACAGATATCTCGGTATTATTTCTTAACATATTCGGTAAAGATATCGGATAATCGTTATTAGTATAGTTACGGTATAAACTTCCTGTGGACGGATATCCGCCAAATATACTCGACGCCTCGGAAACGTCGGTTTTTATTTTAGCGTGGTAATTAGAAAGCGGAATTCCGTCGACGTAAAACAGCTGATACAGATTAGGCGTCAGGTTTTCGTCAATGGCAAAATATTCAAATGATTCTAATAGCACCATGATAACGTTATTTCCCTGACTGACGCCGGTGAAATCGTTCGTCTGGTAAAGTCCTTCCGCCAGATAAGCATCAATGATTTCATCGGAAGCGTCGGTTGAAGTATCAATGCCTAAATAATACGATAATCCTTTCATGTAAAAAGGATAAGATCCAAATGTTCTGATCG
Organism: uncultured Caryophanales bacterium; assembly: GCA_937928185.1. Lineage (GTDB taxonomy): Bacteria > Bacillota_I > Bacilli_A > Izemoplasmatales > Hujiaoplasmataceae > UBA5603. The sequence goes on along the minus strand of CALEZX010000090.1, from coordinate 60,521 downwards.
TCGATTCAGGCTGAAACATCGTTTCATATAAAAAAGCTTCGCTTAATAAGATTTCTTCTTCCGATGAACCTTTGATTTCAGTCGTTAAATCGACGTAAATGATATGATTTAATAAAAATCCGCCTAAGTAGACTGCTAACGCCACAACGAAAGTGGTTACCGTGGTATGAATTTTATCGGTTTTGCTCAGTTTTGGCGCTTTTAAGCGATATTTATAGATAATGGCATGAATGACCTGCAAAACTATAAAAATACCGCCAAAAACCCATAAAGAAGATAAATTGAGGATATTTGTTCCTTCCAGAGCCTGAACGCCGTCTTGGAGTAAGGCAATCATATCCCAGAAGAATAATTCGCCGGTGATGGAACTTAAATTAATATTGACGACCGCGATAATGATCTGAAACAGTAACATGACCGACTGAATCCAGAACTGGATTTCCGGCATCGGGATAATCATTATTATACAGCCAACATACAGCATAAACGCCAGATTCATTCCGAAATATTTGGGAAAAGACCCAAAACCGATTATTTTGAAACTGACGTAATCAATGATAACCGCAAAGACGATAAATAGAATTAAGTATATGATTTTTCTTTTAATGATTGATAACATTTCATCACTTCTTTTTTCAAGATTTATGAAATCATTATATCATTAAATTATCAGAAAATGATGAAAAAAAGTTTATTCTCCGATTGAATAAACTTTTTTAAATTGTTATTTTCAGATTTTAGCAACGGGTTTTAATTCTATATACCCTCTTGTGCCGACTGGTGCTAACTGGATTCTCGGATTGGACGAATCATAGCGGTAACCGAGGGCGGATGGATCATATTTATCCATAGCATCCCACAGATTAGATATTGCTATTTCATAATCCTCTTCTGCGAAAGGTTCGCCCTGAAACATCAGATAGGTCGCGCTCGGTAAATCGATGATATCGAAGCCTTCTGGTACATCTCCTATATAATCTTCTTCAACTTCGACGCCCTGAACGTATTCTGAAGTGTTTTTCTTAATCAGATGCTTTGGCAGCCATAAGCTAACCGGTTCTTCGGAAATTGATTTCATACTGAGCAGTACTCCCCAGATATCGCAGCCGATTTCTCCGCAGTAACTATAGTAGTCTTTCGCAGCTATACCCCGTTTGATAATAACTTTGCGTTTTGGTTTTGTGACGACGCTGATAAATACATGACTGACTTTTTCCATGAGTTTTTTCTCCTTCTTTTCATAGATTTTAAAAGGGGTAAACAATGAAATCGGGCGCGGATTTTTTGAAAATTCATAAGGATTGGTACCGAATTCCTTATGAAAGGCGCGCTGATAACCATCGACGCTGTCATACCCATACCGATAAGCGATATCGATAATCTTTGTTTCGATGTCGCGCAGTTCAAGTGCAGACTGCGATAATTTGAACTTACGGATATAATCGCTTGGCGTCATGCCTAAATGCGTTACAAATAACCGGTGTGAATACCACGGCGAATAAAAAGAAACCCGTGATAAATCCAACAACGTTATTTTCTCATTTAAATGCGTTTCGATATAGTTCTGCATGGCTCTGACCGCATCAATCTGATTCATTTAACCACCCCGACTAAATTATAAGACTATAGAAGAAAAAAACCTCGACTTTTTTTGCGATAGTATTTAATCAATATTATACAACAAAAAAAGGGATATTCTCCCAAAAAACCGGAAGAATCATCCCTCATTCTGTTATTGTTAAATTTTATACTTCAGGAGCGACGTAAGTTAATGTTACACTGACTAAAGTAAAGGTTCCCTGTGTTAATGCCTCGGCACCAGGTGCAGCGAATAACAACAGTTTCGTGAAACCGGTCGATGTGAAAGTAAATGTCTGTTCAGTGCCGTCAAAAGTAATCTTCTGTTCTAAAGCATTGCTGTCGTTCGGTTTGATTAACAGTGTTTCGCCAGAAGTTCCCTGAACGGTAACCGTTAAAGTATTTAAACCTAATACGGCGTCTGCGTTGAAATTATTGATGATGAACTGATAACTTGTCGTTGCATACGTAATCGTAATTGAACCGTCTACGTTTTCAACTAAAGTATAAGTTCCGGCGTCATTGACAACCCATCCGGTCGTGATATCTTGCGGTACAGGAACCCATGATACTTGAGCGCTGATAATTTCAAAACTGCCGGTAGCTCCCGCAACTCCGCCTTCAGCGAAGATTAATGCGTCGACTAAGGTATAAGTCAGTGGAATTTCAACGGTCTGTTCGTTTCCGGTAAATGTTACCCAGGTTTCATACTGATTGTTCAGTTTAACTAAAATTTGTTTACCAGCTGTCCCTTTGACAACCAATGTAACCAAATTATGGTTTGAAAGGTTTTCAGTGAAAGTATATTTCATTGTCGACCATTCAGTCGTGCCTTTGTTGTAGGCTACTGTAGTTTTTCCATCAGCTTCGGTTATTGTATAAACAGAATCGCCATTATCAACCCATCCGGATTCGAAATCGACGATAACGTCTCTTTCAACAGCGGCAGGCTTTTCATAGGTCAGATAAACGCCTAAAATAGTGAAGGTTCCGGAAACAGCTTCATTTCCTGGTTCTGCGAAAACAATCATCTTTGTGAATGCATCAGCATTTACCCAGACGAATACCGGCTGATCATTGACAAAGTCAACGCGTCTTTCTAAAGCGCCTACATCATTAGGTTTCAGTAATACTGATTTTCCAACTGTACCCTGAAGGATGACGAGCATTAAATTCTTATCTTCTGCAGCTGTAGCGTCAAAGTTATTTCTCATGAATACCCAGCTTTGTCCAACGCCTTTAGTGTATGTAACTAAGATAGAGCCGTCAGCTTGTTCATTGAAATCATAAGTATCCGGATCATTTTCAGTCCAGTCAGTTTCAACTAAACTGCCAGGGAAGACATAAGAAGTTTTAGCCTGAATAATATCAAACGTACCGGTTAAACTGCCGACATGAGGCGTTTCTAACCAACCCATGTCCGGGTCAACATTAATAATGACGTTAACGATCGGTTCGTTGAGTTTGAAAGTAACCGTCTGTTCTGTTCCGTCGAACCAGACGAATTTTTCATAAGCGTTATTGCCGTTCGGTTTAACGATGATGGCTTTGCCAGCTTCACCTTTAAATGTCATGGTGATGACGTTTTGCTGTTCTAAAAGTGATGGGAATATATATTTCACTGCTTCCCAAACTTCAGATGCATCACGGTTCCAGTCAATCGTCGTTACACCAGCTTCATAACTAATCGTGTAAGCTTCTTTCGAAGGATCACTCGCTACCCAGCCTTCTGCGAAGTCAACGGAATCGAAGTAATCGACTGACGGAGCCTGATAAGATAATTCCTGTTTATGAACTGTGAATGTTCCGGAAACACTTTCAGTGCCAGGTTCAGCGAAAATAATCATTTTTGTGAAAGTTCCCTGGAATACTACGGTAACCGGATTAGCATCAGTGAAATCGACGCGTCTTTCTAAAGCGTTATTGTCATTCGGTTTTAAAAGTACAGATTTTCCTGCAGCTCCGGAAACCGTAACGGTCAAGGTGTTGTATCCAGCCGATAACACCGGATCAAAATCCGTTTTCATAACGATCCAGCCTTGTCCTGCTCCTTTTGTATAGTTGACAGTGACAGACTGATTAACGTTATATACGAAATCATAGGTATTTTCGTCAAGTTCGAACCAGCCCACATTTGTATTATAGACCGGAGCTTTGACTTCTAATACCGTACCAAAAGCTGTGCCTTCATCTAATTCAAGTTTAGTGAGTTCAAATGATCCACGGCTTTCTTTTTGTCCTGGTTCCGCAATCAAACTGATCTTCGTGACAGTTCCTAAAAATGTATCTAAGTCACGGATATTGATTTGTCTTGATACTTCGCCAGAAGTTAAAGCAAAACGAACTTCATAAGTTTCTGTTTCGCCGACTAAGCGTACTAATAAAACGCCTTCGCCTTTGCCAGTAACCGTTAATTTGTTAAAACGGCTGATATCTTCTGTAATTTCGATATCGATGCTAGGCCATGCAAAGCCATGTTTATTGTACGAAACAGCAGTTTTTGTTTCTGAAGCGACTAAATTGTAAACTCCTTCATTACCAACTGTTAAATCAGCTAATAAATCCATGGTTGTTGGTAATGGCGCTTCGGTCGTCACGGTCGTTGTGGGAGCGGTCGTCGTTGGCGGTAATGTTGTGACGGGAGCAGTCGTCGTTGGTGCTGCAGTTGTAGGTGTTGTAGTGGTTGTTTTATCTGTACAAGCAATTAAAACACCTAAAAGTAGAAACGCAATCATTATGACAAATACTTTTTTGTTTCTCATTAATTGAATCCTCCTATTTTTTTATATATATACAATTTTTTTTGTAAAACACTTAATCAGCTGGAGCGAAGTTTAATACTTCTGCTCCTTTTTGAACGATATCGCTTTGCATAAAGAAGTCCCAGATCATTTCCGAACGATAATTCTCAATCATCAGAAGCGTGATTCCTTTATCAATGCCGATGACGTCTGAAGCAAACCATCCTCCATTAGGAATCGGAGCGTTTGGCCGTTTGATGGTTGATGAAGCCGTTTCTGTAACGCCTAAATTATAAGCATCCAGAAGGCCGTATTTGCTTTGTAATTTAACGATTGAATGATAATGTTCTATTGCCGGGATGACTAAATCCGGGCGGAACACGATTGAACCGATAGTGCCTGACGGTGCTAATGTACCGTCGATGTAAATCGTACCGGCTGCCGGCAAATTCCCTGAAGCGCAGTATCCATCGGGACAGTCGCTCGCCGTATTTCCCCAGGCGTTATCGCCGTAAGTCAGGTAATTATTTTTCAGCCACTGGCCAAAATCGTAAGCTGCAGTGGTCGCCATGACTGAATTATCATACCAGTTGACGCCTGTCTCATCTTCGAGATTGCGAAAATCGAGAAAAGCGTGGGAGTACTGGTATGTAAAAATGGTTCCTGGCCATGAGACATAAAACTGTCCTGAAGTGCCGTAACTTTTCTTCTGTGAATTATTACGCATCTGCGTGTATGCCAGTTTACCGACGGAATAATTATCGGATGCCGCAGCCAGGAAATAAATCATCAGCTGTTCCGCATACATGTCCCAGTGACCGCCAAAGCCGTTTTCAGGGGTATACCCCATATAAAACATTAAGCGGTTGGTATCGAAGTACCAGTTCCATTCAATTGCCTGATAAATTTCATTGACGAGTGTTTTGATTTCACCGCCGAAGTATTCCGCAGCGACGATTGCACCGCAGATCATAATAGCGGTATCAATGATTGATACTTCAGATGAACCGGAACGTGTCGCTGAACTCATCGAGACAAAATGATAATAAAAACCATGGGTTCTTTGCATATTCTTAAGCGTATTCAGTGTTCCTAATACCCTGTCGTAACCTTCCTGGTAACTAATCCAGTCATTTTCAATCCCAATGGGCATTGCGGCTAATCCGAACCCGACTGAGGCGATTGAAGCTGCTCCAGGAGTATTCGTCACGGTATTATAGCGGTCCGCAATCATCCCGTAACCGGCAGACCCAGATGTTCCGTTGACGGCTTCCCAGAAGAATTTAAAGGATTTATATTCTTCATCGAGAACGTAATCAGGAACTTCTATCGGCTGATATACATAGGGTAATGCGGTAGTTATAGTTGAAGTAATCGGGTCTGTGGTGATGATTGTTGTGAGATCAGTACTTTTAGTCAAGGAAGTGGTCGTGACCTTCTGACAGCCCATCACCAGCAGAAATAAAATAAGATTTAGAACAGTAATAATGATTTTTTTCTTCATTGTCTACCCCCTATTCTCCGGTAACTCCCGTACGGTCAATTCCTTCAACGAACCATTTCTGCATGATAATATATACCACTAAGACCGGTAAGATGATCAGAATCGTCGCACTGTATTTGATAGCTTCATTCACAGCCTGCTGCGAAAGACCTGTTGCTAAATTGAACTGTGATTGGAAGTTAAACAACCTGAGCTGTAACGTGTAAAGATTTTCGCCTAAAAATAACGATGAGATATATGTTTCATTCCAGTACCAGACAAATGAGAACAGGAATGACGTTAAGTATGCCGGTAAAGCTAATGGAACGCCGATTTTATAGAAGATCTGAAACTGATTTGCGCCATCGATTTCAGCTGATTCGTCTAAAGCAACCGGCTGCATTCTAAAGAACTGATAAAAGATTAATACGAAGATGGCTGAAGACAGTCCCTGTCCGAAGGTTGCGGGCAGGATGATTGCCCAGGCTGAAGCCAGAATATTGAATTTATCAAACAAAACAAACTTCGGTATCATATAAATCTGTGAAGGTACTAAGTAAGTGATTAAGATTAAGGCAAATACGATGATGCGTCCTTTGACTTTGAATTTAGCCAAAGCGTATCCGGTTAAGCTCGTCGTAATGGTCTGTAAAACAGCCGGAACTAAAGTTACTAGCAGACTGAACATTAAGGTTTTGCCATAGTTTAATACAATCCACGAGGTCCGGTAATTCTCTAAATAAAGTTTCGTCGGAATCCAGTCTACGGTCGGATTGACTAAATCTTCCAAATCTTTGATTGAATAAACAAACATTTTAATCAACGGATATAAATAGACGAACCCGATGATGATGAGCAGACCATAGGTAACGATCCGGCCGATGAATCCTTCACTGGGGTTTTTGCCAATGAGAAAGTGTTTTATCTTCTGTTTAACGTTTGGGTTCATCATCGTCTCACCTTCTCTTTCATAAAGAGTTTGATCGCTAACATCGCGATTCCTAAAATAACCGCTAATGCCAGAAAATAAATCCAGGCTACTGCTGATGAGAAACCGAACCCGGTTTCTAACGCAAACATATTGTTTTTGATATGAAGAATCGCTTTATTTTCCGAGAAAGTTGCTAAGTTAATAATCGTAAATACAATGGAGACGGTTACCATGCTCTTTAAAGCCGGCATCGTAATTTTCCAAAACGATTCCCACGGACCTGCACCGTCGATCATTGCGGCTTCATAGGTAGAGCGGTCGATTTTCTGCAAGGCAGCGATGAAAAGTAAAATCTGAACGCCTGAAAACCAGAGAATGACGATGAGTTCTGAGAAGACATTTCCTAACGGTACAGCGATTGCTTCGGTAAAGGTGTTGTTAATCAAATCGATAATTCCAAGTTCTTCGACCAGAGGAATGGTCGCAGCCCCTTGATTAATCAGTTGATTAATAACAGGTCCGCTGGCGATAATGACCGGTAAGAAATAGATGGCCCGGAATAATCCCCTGAGTTTCAGTTTCTGATTGAGAAGGACCGCGATAATAATTGCGAAAACGGTAATCACCGGAACTTTAAACAAAATCTCCAAAGCGAAATCCCTGACCGACTGCAGAAAACTGAATCCTGCTGCGGAGGAGAAGATTTGCCGGTAATTATCAAATCCGACGAAATCGACTAAAATTCCTTCCCCCGACAAAGTCACTTTCGCTAAACTGTAGTAAAGCGATAAAACGAGCGGATAGGCCATAAAGGCAATGAAACCAATCGTCCATAATGATAAGAACGCCCAGCCGACCAGATTATTTCTGACGGCCCTCTTAAGGGGTTTTTTAGCCATTAGGCATCACCACCTTATAATTTCTTGCAAAAACGATTGTACTGCCGTCAGTTAACGGATTATTCGTGTAGTTGATGTAAATCTCAACGCCGTTTGAATAACTGACTTTATAAAATCCACTTTCTAAGGTTACTCTCGATAAAACATGACTGCCTCTGACATGATCGAGCGCATTTTTAACGAATAATGTCTGAGTGACCATCGTCTCTTTCCATGTACTGAAAGACGATGAATAAATCTGTCCTAATTCGGTGTCCTGTAATAGGTACGCCGACTGATTGGTGATGATATAAGAAGGATAAACATCGTAATCAACCATTTTTAGCAAATCAGTCGTGCCAAAACTTGAAAAGTTCATAAACGGTGAATAGCTGTCCATCACACCTGCTAAGACATAACTCATAAACGGAACGTTGTCAGAATAAATGCGGTAGCGGCTTGAAGTTAGCGGCATGCTTAAATAACTTTCGGTATATTTCAGTAAATAATCATTGGGACGGTATAATACCTGAGGCTGTTCGCTTTCTTCAAACATCGACTGAATGATTTCAATCATATTATCGCGCTCAACCGGCGTTTGTTTGTCTTTAAAGTCTGAATAGAGTTTATAACCGACTGTATCTACTGCGTACTTTGTGATATCGTTCTTCAGTAAGGATTTAATACTGTCTAAATACTGTAACTTAATCCGTTCCGGAGAAACGTAATAGTAATTCTTTTCGATACCCTGAGCGCTCAGAAAATTTCGGTTAATTCTTTGGGTGATATCTTTATATAGATTGAACTTTCCATCCTCATAGACCAACGTATGGTCTAAATAAAAATAGAGTGAGGACTGAGTCGAATCAATGCTTGAAAGCAGTTCCTGATAATCGGATTTACTTCCTAATTTAGAATAAAGCTGATTATATTCAAGACCGGAACTTGTCGCTCCGCCTTTTGTAAAGCCCTTATAGATTACGGTCAAATTGCTAAAATCATTGCCTAACGTACTGACGATATTATTGAGTTCACTGAGATTCGTCAGAATCAAGTACTCATCGAAGATAAACCCGGTTTTTTTCTCAGCGCCGATGACTTCTATCATCATCGAAACTTCATTGTTACCGTTAAGGTGATTTTGAAGTTTATTTGTAGTTAACAGATAATCCTGATAAGCTTTTGCCATACCGACGTAGTTTGCTTCGTCGTTATCTAAGAAACGGTATTTTAAAACGACGTTACAGTGGTTTAAGTTATCCTGGGTAACCTGTGTTCCGGTCTGACTCTCCGCCTGTGATTCCGATCTCGGCGTACGGTATAAATTACGGTATCTGAACTCATTATAACTAAAGTAAAATCTTAAATTGTTTTTTGCTGGAGAAACGCTGAAATTAGCGTATTCTGCACCGTCTTCCACAATCGTCATGAAGGCGTGCTGGTTAATTCCTTGAACCACGCCGGTGACCGGGAAAGCTAAAATGGGTTCATTCTCAGTTGCAGGACTGATTGATTCATCGTTACCGTAATACTGAAAATTGTAGATATCGGTATGGACGTTTAAGCCCTGATATCTTATTAACGCTCCCGACCCGTCGGGAACGAAGATATAACCGGGGATACTGTTTTCAAACACCGCACCCATAAACTGATAGACTTTGACGCTGCGGAGCTGGTACTGATTTTCTTTGATGGAATCATTTGGTATTTCTACCTGAAGATAGTTGTCTTTGAGATAAACTTTTAACGTCAGTTCGACTTTTGATTTTCCGAAATAGAGTCTGGCTTCAAAGCCGTTCTCAATCAGTTGATAAGTTGAAACAGAGTCTTTACTGGCTAAGAAACTTTCCTCAATAATCGTATATTCCCCGTTATCGCTATTATAAATGTAATAACTTAAGACAACGGCTGAATTCACGTTTTCTTCCCAGGTCGTTCCTAAATAATCATAGTTATCTCCGGTTTTCCCGAAGGATGATCCGTGGATAAAGTTATTGTCGTTTTTGTTGACCACGCGGATGGCGTATGATCCTTCTTCCATGTAAAGAATCAGATCATTCGTTTCTCCGACTTTCAGATAGTTTTCCGGGATTGTTAATAACTGCCCGACTGCCGTTAAATCATCAGGCTGCGTAAACTGATTGCTTGCCAGATACGTTTCATCAAGAATCGATTCTGATACCGGCAGGCTGTCACCTTCGATAGACCGATTGGTGGCATCTGCGACTAAAGGCGGGATGATTAAGGAAAGCGTCAGAACCAAAGAAAGCATTATAAGCATCATGATTCTTTTTTTAGAAAACACGGTTAAACGCCTCCTTGATCAATGATTCTAAGAAAGTCCAAAGCTGCGAACCAAAGACATAAATGATAAAGAGTATTAATACGATGATTAACATCACAAAGATCGTTAAGAGTAAATTTTTAAAAGTTTCTTTGATTTCATAGTTGTGAATTTCTTTTATGCCGATAAACACTAAGATTATCGTATAAGCAATCATGAAGAATACTGATAACAGATAAATAATCGATTCATTCAGGGTCAGGACGTTGGTTAATAAAATGAAAGGAATCAAGAATACAACCAAAGGACTTAATGCATATACGGTTGCGATAAAGACATCTTTCAGCCAGCCTTCGCCATCATAAAGAGTTGAAACAAGATAATTTGAGAAGACGAAGAGTCCGAAAATTCCGAAGAATTTTATTATTTCCATCCCAATCCGAATCTGTGGATCATAATAATTATAGATATATCCGGTATATTTCATTAAAAGCAGATATTCGATGAACAGGACGAATAAAATGATGAAAGCCATGAAAACCGATGAGCGTTTTTCACGCTTTATCTCGTAGTAGGAATTAATCGGATGTTTCATCGTCTGGCCGATTAAAGTAATTTTACGGACAAACGGATTTTGTTTGATTCTTTGGACGTTTGTGCTGATGCCGCTAAAAACGAATGTGCGTTTATTCAGCTGCTTAATGATAACAGAAGCCAAAACAAAGATAATAACAAGCGTAAAGACCGTATCAAGATTTTCTTTCAGCCATAAATCCCTGATTTTCCAGAAAGTTTCGGAATAGCCATAAATATCGTTGGCAAGATAATATTCATTCAGGGCTTTTTCAAGCAGACCATCCTGATAATAAGCTTTTCCTAAGGCACTGTGCGCTAAAGCAAAGTTATCATTTTCAAAGAGAATTTCTTCAAAAAGCGACGTCGATTCAACGTATTTACCCTGATTATATAAATCAATTGCCCGATGAACGAGATTGGAAAAGTTGGACGGCTGATAGACGAAAACTTCATTTTTCGACATATCGAGAACGAATAAGTTCTGATATTGGTCAATCTGTATTCCTGCCGGACGCTGAATCAATCCGTAAACGTTAGAATTAGAGTGAACAACATCAAATGCAAATAACAGATTTCCGGAAGGATCGTATTCAACAATCAGTCCGTCTTCGTATATTGCATATAAATAACCTAAATTATTGACAGAGATGTCGACGACGTTGACTTCCGGATTATAGTTGACAGTCGTCAGGATGTTATTGCCGTTGACATCGAGTTTCTTTAATGCCGAAACAGTATTCGGCGTTGCGGTATAAACCAGCGATTTCGAATTGATGGCGATATTCGTCGGCGAAGGCGGAGTATTACTTGCATATTCTCCTTCTCTGACAAAGATATCGGCGATTTTCTGAATGAATGATTTGCTCGATAAGTTAACGCCGAAGTACCCTAAGAACGAACCGTCATAATTGAGCTGAATGACTCCGCTCGTTGATCCGTCGCCGATAACATAAATGTTTTCTCCGCTGCCAACGACGACTTTCACCGGAGCATAAAGCGATGACGAACCAAATAGCGGTTCAGTAGGACGTCCGTATGAAGTAATGAAATTACCTTCTAAATCAAATTTATAAACAAGTTCATTGCCTTTATCGGCGACATAGAGATAATCTTCTTCCGATACATGCAACCCAGTCGGCTGTTTTAACAGGGTATTTCCTATTTCCCTGACTAAATTACCATTATAATCCAATACGACAACTCTTGAATTTCCGGTATCGGCAATATAGACTAAGTCATCTTTGATATAGATATCCTGTGGTGATGATAATAAGACGTTACGGTTTAATACCCCTACCGGCGTATAAGCCGTCTGCGTATAGGTCAGTCTGCCTTCAAAGTCGACGGTGTAAGTATCATAAGGAAGTTCATTTTCGTAAAGTATTGATTTTGCACTGACTTTCTTTAGCGGTGAGAATGAAAAGATGATTAAGAACGATAGAATAATAATCATTATTTTTTTCATCATCATCACCTACTTAATTCCCGAGTGGGCCATGGTATCCATGACCTTGCTCTGCATGACGATAAAAATGATTAAGTTCGGTAAAAACATGATGAGGGAAGCTGCAGCGGCCATTCCCTGACCGGCAACCCCATTGGTATTCGCCGTTAAAGTATTCATGTAGAAAGCGAATGTTTTTAACAGATCGTTATTAATGTAAGTTGTGGAAGTGTCCGCTGAATTCCAGACGGTCTGGAACGATAATATGACAATCGTCGCAATCGCCGGTTTAATCAGCGGTAAAATGATTTTTGTATAGATCTGCCACTCATTCGCTCCGTCGACACGCGAGGCATCGATAAGCTCGTTTGGAATCTGATCGACGAACTGTTTGATTAAAAACAAACCGACAGGTACAGCGAGATACGGCAGGACATGTACGAAGAAATTATCGATGAGTCCTAATCTTTCAACGATAAGGTATCTTGGAATGGTGACGGCGATCCCCACGAACATTAACGATAAGGTGTTGACTTCATTCATCATTTTCTTACCTTTGAAGTTCAGTTTGGATAACGCGTAACCGGCCATCGTCGAAATTAATACAGAAGCAACCAAAACTAATGCGGTGACGATTAAACTGTTGAAGAAATACCTCGACATCGGAATTCCAGAGGTTCCAGTCACCTGGAACAACCGTGTGAAATTCGCTAAAGTCGGCCGTTCTACGATAAATCTCGGCGGATAGTAAAATAATTCTTCCAACGGTTTAAATGCATGATTAAAGATATAAAGAAGCGGTAATAACATAAACAATACTACGGGTGTTAAAATGATTAAGTAACGGATCTGACTGGGATGAAAACGCGATGGGTTGATTTTCGTTCCCTGGAATTTAGAATGTTTTTTCATTCGTCTTTACTTCCAAATAATTTAAATGCGATTCGGCTGAACAAATAAACAATCAGGAGTAATAAAACCGAAAGCGCTGCTGCATATCCCATCTCATATTTATTAAATCCGTAGTACTCAATATGATTAACAATCAACTGGCCGGCATACTGTGGCGTTGGGTTAGAACCTGACAACGCCACACCGATGCCTGAGGAGGAAAAAGTACCGACAATAGCCATCACAGCACCAAACAGCATCTGCGGTTTGATGGAAGGAATGGTAATATAAAGCATTTCCTGAAACTTGTTTTTGATGCCGTCAATATATCCGGCTTCATAAAGTTCCTGATTAACATTGAGTATACCCGCCAAAATAGCGAGAAATCCAACCCCCATTGAACTCCATAAGGTGACAATAATCATAATCGTCAGTAAAAAGTCTTTCGACTGTAACCAGATAACCGGCTCGACGATTAATCCAAGCGATAATAAAATACTGTTGAGGTATCCGGAGTTATCGCCGGCAAAAATGACGCGCCATAAAACGGCCATTGTGATACCTGAGGTCAACGAAGGGGAATAAATGATTAAAGCTAAGACCGTTCGGATTTTATGGGTTAACTGCGATAAAACCCAGGCCAGTAAAAACGATAAAATATAACCACCGGGACCAACGATGATGGCGTATTTCAACGTGTTAGGAATAACATTCTGCATGAACACTTCATCATTAGTCATGATATTAATATAGTTTTCAAAGCCAATCCAGCTTGGAAATCTCACCGCATCAAAGTACGTAAATGATAACAGAATGGCGGCGATAACCGGAATAACGATGAATATCGTGAACATTAAGACATAAGGGAAGACGAACAGATAAGCAATTTTTTGTTTTTCTTTGATAGCTTTTGATTTCGGTTTTTTCAAGGTTAGGGTCGCTTCTGTCATCTTAATCACCTTGCTTCCAGTCTTCAATTAAGGAGGTATTGGCTATTACATAAGGTTTAAGTATATTGCTTTTCTTATCCATATAGCCAAACTCAGCCATTTTTTTAGCAATCTCACGGTTCATCTTAATGATACCGTCGTTGAGTAACACTCTCAAATTGGCACGATCGATAACGACGCTGTTCCAAAGATTTGAGATTTCTAATTCAACCTGGTAATTACCGGGTACTTTCGGTAATTCACGTAAATGACTCCATTGTTCGAGAATAATATCGATATCATTTTCCTGAATATTTAATGTATTAAAGGCTTCAGTATTGGCACTGTTCCATAAATATTCTTTTCCGAATGTCGATAGTAACATCGAAGTGAAACTAATTTGCGTTTCCGTTGAAGCCCACCATTTCAGAAATGCCCATGATTCATCGGGTTTTTCCGTGTTCTTAAAAACCATGTTTGCGGTTTGTGCTCCCGGAGCACTGCGGTCGATAACTCCCTCATGGTCAACGCCGGGTAATAATGCTATCTTCCATAACCCCTGAATATCAGGAGCGGCATTTAATAAAGTAATATACATTCCGAAATCGCCAACGCCAATCGGCGATAATCCTAAACGGAAATCATTGTAAAAAGAGGATACAGTGACGTCCATGCTGTAAATCGTATAAAGTTCCGTCATCGTTTCAAGCGCTGAAACCGATTCGGGATTATCTAAACTGACAGCGAATGCATTATCCGCATAAATATCAGAACCATACTGGAATAAGAATGGTAAGGTTGCATCAAAAGCTTTCAGACTGGTTCCGCTGGATAATGGTAAATAGAAATTCATGCCATATCGTTTCAATACCGGCATAATCTCTTTGACGTCTTCCCATGTATCAGGTACGGGAATGTCAAGTGCATTTAAAATGTCAGTACGGTAAAATAAAGCATAAAAGTTCTCGGTATCTGGTAACCCGTAGAGACCCTCATCATAAACAAACGGAATTAGTGATTCAGTTTGGAAATAACTTAAAGTCTGGGCAAATTCAGGATCGTCGCTAAAGACAGATAAGTCCATAATTGCTCCTCTGACTCCCATATCGAAAGGTAACCATGACGAAACGCCTAAAGCCACATCCGGGGCTTTACCGGCAGAATTGGCTAAAATCAGTTTTCCTTCTGCGGCCATGACTGAAACATTCACTTTAATTCCTGTTTCTTTGGTAAAGTCTTCATCAACCATTTTCTGAATCAGATCGACATACTGTTTGTTTCTGTTAACCCAAACGGTTAACTCAGTTCCATCAGTATCCGGAACAAAACGTTTATCGAAGAAAGATAAAAAGAAACGCTTGATGCTGACCCAGAAGCGAACGATGAAGTTTGCATTGGGTTTCGGTAACAAAGTATCGGTATGAAGATAAAACTTATCAATATCCAGAGGACTGTTCAAAAGTATCCCGATAACGTTTCCTAACGTAGAAGCAATCGAGTTTGAAGACGTCGATAATAGCGAGATATTTTTAGGGATATCGTTAGGTTTTTCGGCTAAAAAGCGGAGATTCCTAATCGCTATTTTTAATAACGATTCGGTTTCTGATAACTTTTCAGTTTCTGACAGACTGGCTATCTCATTTTGAATCACTGCAAGTCTGTCGGCGGAAGCCGTTAGTTCAGTAACAATATCCGGAAGAAAATCCGTAATTTTCCAGTCGCGGTCTTCATCGAGCTGATTACCGGTCAGCTTCTTGATTTTTAAAGATAAATTATTAATATAGTCTAAGATTTTATCAATCTCATAATAGGCATTCTGATAAGGACTTAAACTGACGGATAAGGATACCGTGTTAATTCCCTCATTAAAATAGAATAAATACGGTTCTTCTCCCCCAAAAGATACATTCTGCCATTTTGAATTATATTCAATCGGCAAAACATAAGCCTCCTTAAAAGGAACGACGCCGTTGATTCTTAATGTTCTAAAGATGACACCGTTGGTAACGGTGCTCTGTAAAACTTTCCACGACAGATAATAGTATCCTTCTGCCGGTGCTTCAATCTGATAAGTTACCATTTCTCTTTGGGCGTTATAGGTAGACCCTGAAATGGTATTCAGTTTTAACTGTCTGACGGAATAAGGGGTGACATTCACGGTTCTTGATACGGCCGGCTGAATGTTCGAAGAGTTCTTAAAATCAGGAATTTCTGCTTCATATTCTAACAAGACTTCCTGATTAACTAATGATTTATTCATCGAATATTCAGAATAACTAAGTAATTTTTCTTCACCTTTAACCGTGATATTTCCCAGTTTGACGGCCCCTTTTACCCGCGTAAGTTCAAGGGTGTTTAACCCAGCATTTAATTTAAACAGTAACGGTTCTGCGAACAAACCCATCGGATCAAAGAAATCCTGATGAATCCAGGTTAATTCCTGCGTCTGTGAACCAAAGAAATCATTGCCGTAGCGGTCAATGGTGAAACTTTCATCCTGACGCCAGAGTTTATAAAGAATAATCTGCTGCATCTCAAGGTACTGATATTCGCCGTTGATTTTAACTGCCATTTCCAAATCGAGATAATCATCTGATAAGGAATAAAAATCCAGCGATATCTGATAAAGACCGGTCGATGGAACATTTAAATTAACGGTAATTTTAGAATCATCAGTCCAGTCGTAAACTCCATTTTTATAACCCAATTTTTCAGTTAAAGGATTCAGAACGACCCCCTCAAAATCAGAGGGGGTTATTTCTAAAATGAATCCGCTGTTGTCTGAAAAAACTTCATTTTTCCATGAAGACAAAATAGAATAATAGTTTCCATCAGTGATGCTTGGTGTACTTGGTTCTATATCGGCTTCAACATTAACGACGTGGGCTCCCATTAAGGACAGTCCAAGCAGGGTTAATGTGAATAAGATCATGAGTTTCTTCATCAACATCTTTCCTTTCGTCTTCTAAAGGGTTATTCAGTTACTCCTAGTTTGGTAAATACAGCGTTTCTTGCATTGGTTAAATGGTTATTTGCTAAATCATTCCAGGTATTTTTAACATCGGCATAGTTGACGGATCCGTTCATCACTGAGTCAAAAAGCTGACCCAAATTCATGTTAACGACATAATCTCCCGTCCATCTAGCTTTAATGTATCCCGGAACATATTTGTTCGGTTCGATAATATAATCGGCATATTCAACGACTTTTCTGAATTCAGTAAAGGTATCATAAATGCCGAAGAAAGCGTCTAATAAATCTTCATCGGGCTGTAAAGGCGTCATGTTTAACGCATTGATGCCTTCAACGGTCGTTGAAAGTTCAATTCGTTTTAAGTAACCCTGTTTGCCAAATGACATCCATTTCGCTAACAGGTATGCTTCTTCAGGATTCTGGGTCTGTGATGAAATACACATTAAGTCTAAGACAACCGGAATCTGGTGAGCTGCACTGGTTCCGGGGGTTCCGATAAAGTCGAGTTCTAAATCGATGCCGTCTTCTGCGGCTGCTTCAATCATGGCAGCCATATTGCCAATAATTGGGGTATATTCCCAGTAAGCCAGTAATTTGTTTGCTGCCCAGGCGTTGGTGGTGCCAAAAGCTGCTAACTGTTCTTCAGGAGTCATGGCGTCATAGACTAAGCTTTTATCTAACATTAAAGATTTATACAAATCTAACGTCGTCTGCATTTCCGGACCGTTTAAATGAAGGATTTGACCGTCGTATGAGAACCAGCCCAACTCGCTATTCAACTGAGCCGGATACCATTCTAACATCCGGTTAATACCTACGATGCCGGCGATACCTGAACCATTGGTCACGTTGTGAACGGCAACGTCACCAATCTTATCAAGAAATTCCGCAAACGTATCTTCAAACGTCGGGTAATCTCCATTCATATTGTCAAAAATAGTTTTATTAATAAAATAACCAAAATAGTAGATAGCATAAGGTAACGCCATGAGTTTTCCACCGTAGTTCGCTGCATTGCGGATATCAGGAGATATCGCCATGAATTCGGGGTCAGAGGTTGCTAAAGCGGTAACGTCTAATGACCAGTTGTTCATAATCGTCGTTTCCGTTGAGTCGGTGAAATAGACGTCCGGTAATGTTCCTTGTGCTGCTCTTGCGCCTAAGAATTCATTCCAGTTCTGGTCGATTTCAGTCGTACCGGTTGAATCAGGAACTTTCGGACGTTCGATGATGTTAACGGTAATCCAAGGATAAGCTACCATAAACTGTTCAATCATTAAACGTTCAAGGTTTAATGAATCAACAGTTCCTAAATTCCATGCTGCATAAGTAATCGTGACAGGATCATGATACTCAGTCGTCGTCGGCGCGTTAGTTGTGACCGGTATCGTCGTTGATGTATTGTCTTTTGTCGTAGTCGTTACTTCTGTACAGGCTGTCAGAGAAAAAGCTGTAAACATTAAAACGAATAAAACGATAATTTTTTTCATGGAATCCTCCTATTTTTATTCAATCGTCACTAAGACGTGATGAGTTTTATTGTCTTGAAAATCAGGAATTAAGTTTCCTTTTATGAAGTTACCGTCAACGGAAATCATTTTCTTATCTCCGCGTTTGATGGTAAATTCATATGTGGCGTTTCTGAATTTACGCTGATAGGTAAACTCATTCCACGATGAAGGAATGCATGGTTCAACGACCAAACCTTCAAATGTTGCTTTAATACCTAAAATATCATTAACAGCGACTCTGTGGAGCCATTGGGCAGAACCGGTATACCAGCTCCATCCACCTCTACCGTACATTGGTGAAATCGGTCCGTCGCTGTTACCACAGGTTACATAAGGTTCTGCTAAGTAACGGTCTGGATCTTTCGTCCGGTTCGGAGGACAGATACCCTGATAGGCTTTATAGGCTAATTCCGGTTCGTTCGCTTTGACGAACGCCGATACCGCCCAGGTAGCCGCATGGGTATATACCCCGCCGTTTTCTCTTAACCCAGGAGCATATCTCGTGACATAACCGATATCGGTTCTCGGTTTTGTAAATGCAGGATAGTTTAACACGGTACCATAATCTCTTAATAAGTAATTCTTTATCGAGTCAACAACGGTTTTGGTCCGGTTTGATTCAATAATATCGGTAATAATCGCCCAAGCGTTCGGCATTAAGAAGATTTTACCTTCTTCGTTCTTATGTGAGCCGAGTTCATATCCGTCGTCGGTTGTGGCCTGTAAGTACCATTCACCATCCCAGCCATATTGATTGAAAGTCTCTTTAATCTGTTTTGCATATTTTTCGCAGGTTTTCACGAATTCCAAATCGTTTTTCATTTGCGCATAGCGTTTAAACCGATTTAAAATGGTGTAAAGGAATGAAGACATCCAGAACGATTCACCTTTCATTTTATGACCGACTGCGCTTAATCCGTCGTTCCAGTCATGTGAACCCATCAGCGGAACGCCGCGTTCAGAAAATCTCGTTAAAGATTTTTCAATCGCTTTTTTCGCATGGCCATACATTGAAGTACTGTCATGGTCGGCGAAAGGAACGATTTCATCGAGTAAACTGTAATCCAAGGTTTCTTCTAAATAGAAATCCATGATATAAGGCAGCCAAAGCAAATCATCGCTGCAGTTACCTCTAGCTCCCCATCCCTGGTATGTTACGAACCAGTGATAGACGTCGCCTTCGAAGAATTGCCTTTCGGCATGCATTAATAATTGTTTTTTCGTTAATTCCGGTTTGGATTCCAGGAAAATCAATGAATCCTGTAACTGATCTCTGAATCCATATCCCGCACTGGTCTGGTAATAAGCTGTTTTACCCCAGATGCGGCAGCTGATTGCCTGGTATTTACTGAAGGTATTCGTCATGATGTCAAAAGCAGGATCAGGAGATTTGACCGTGTCGCCCTGTAATAATTCATCCCAGAAGGTTATAACTTCCGCAAAAGCCTGTTTTGCGGCTTCTGCGTTTGTATATTTATTAATTAAATCATTGGGTTCTTCGTAAGACTGAACGATATTAGGAATTTCATTTTTACCTAACGTGGTCACACCTAAGGTATAGATAATGGTTTTTGTTTCACCGGGCAATAAAATAAATTCAGTCTGTAATGAACCGGTTGGATCGCCAAACCTGCCGACTGAGTTCGTTAATAAAGGCTTGGTCATCGCTAAAGGTTCTTTTTCGGAGTTATACATTCCTAAAAAAGATTCTTTATCGGTATTATAGGATTTAACTGCTTCACTGCAGGCATGAAAACCGACGAAGTCCCAGTCGGTATTGTTCTGTAAGCCGGATTTGTCGCCAAAACCCCACATATATTTTCTGAGTTTGATGGCTCTTAATGATTCATCATATTCAGTGTCCATAAACAGTTTATGAAATTCACGATGTTCATCAGGATGAATTCCTGCTTCCCACTCAAAATAAGAGGTTAAATCCAAACGTTTTGAAACGTCATTTTTATTCGTAATTTTGATTTCAAAAATTTCCAGAGGCTGTTTTGGAACGACAAACATTTTCATTTCACTGTAAATCTTATCGACCTGATATTTGAAGACAGAATAACCGACACCATGTACGACTTCAAAAAATTCATAAGGGTGCTGAACAGGCTGATAAGATAAAGACCAAAAATCATTCGTGTCAAGATTTCTTAAATAAAAATATTTTCCAAAATTATCTTTGATTAAATCTTGATACAATCTCGTCAGACGGTTTTGTCCGGAGTTTCCTCTCCAGGAGCATCCTCCGCCGGTCTGCGAGACCATAAATGAATAATCGCCGTTTGAAACGACGTTAATCCAGGGCTTTGGCGTCCTTGGATTGGTAATAATATATTCTTTCCCATTGTCACTAAAATATCCATAATGGTTTTTAAACACAGTAAATCCTCCTATCGAAACGTTTCACTAAACTATACAATTGAATTATATCACAACTGTTTTTTTTCGACAAGCGCTTTCAATCAAAATTTTAAAAAATCAGCGACTCAAAATGAGTCCCTGATCATGATCTCGCCTTTTTGCTGCGAAATATCCGTTTTTTCAAAATTCAATAACTTTAAGATATTCTTAGCAATTGATTTTCCCCATTCAAAGTGGTTAATCTTAACCGTTGAAAGCAAAGGGGTTGTATATTGGGCCAGTTCGATATCATCGAAACCACTGATGCCAAAATCATTTGGAATCGAATATCCATGATTCTGCATGGTTTCCATGATACCGATCGCCATTTCATCATTTGAACAAATAAACATATCCGGAACCGGACTTTGTTCCTGAATGATTGACAAAGCGATTTCAACGCCGGATTCTTTCGTGAAATTACCGGAATATTCATTAAATACTGTCATATCCTGTTCTTTCATCGCCTGATTAAATCCGTCATAACGGGTAACGTTATCAAATACATCGCGTACGCCATGGACGTAGGCGATTTTTTTGTATCCTTTTTTTATGACTGCTTTGGTCAACTCGTACATGGCTTTCTGGTTGTTAATCGTCATATTATAGACCGATTCATCTTCGATTCTGCGGTCAAGAACGATAATCGGACGGAAGTTTTTGGCAATCTGCAGCAACATTTCAGTAGCGATATTAATATCGGTGATAATCGCTCCGTCCGCTGAACGTTCCTTAAGTAATGTATCTGATGACGCGCCGGTTGATACAATCATCGTATAACCGTTTTTCTGCAGTTGATAATGAATACCTTCTAATAATTCATGATAAACAGGTCCGCCGAAATTTGATATTGCGACTAAAATTCTTTTAGTATTCCGTTTTTTCAGATTACGGGCTGCGCCTGAAGGAAAATAACCGATTTCTTCCGCAATCGATTTTATTCTTTTGGCGGTTACTTCGGGAATGCGTTTATCGTTATTAAGCGCATAAGATACGGTCGATATTGAACAGCCGCAGGCTTTCGCTACATCTTTTATTGATGCCATGATATCACTTCTTTCGGAAATGCAATACACTGATTGCTTTTTGGATAATCGGATGTTGCATGTAATACTTCCAGGTCGTTCCATGAAGATAATTATCAAGCATTATAAGCGTAATACCTTTGTTAATCCCGATATCATCGGGACTGATCCAGATTGTTCCGTCTTTTTGTTTTAAAATACCGTCTCTGAATCCGTAATCCTGAAAGGCTTCAGGATATGTTTTGAAGAGATAATCTAAGACTTCATTTGATTCTTTTGGGGTGAAAGGCATTGATCCTAATGCTCCCGAAGGGGGCAATACGCCATACCCTAAAGGATCTCCTAACGGTAAGTCATTCGGAAGAACGTGCTGATTACGGTATCCGACAGGAGTCAGACATGCCGTTAAGCCCCATGCTTTTTCATTCAGGGTAGGGAATTCTTCTGAATGATCGATACAGTACTGTCGGTTCGAAAGCGTCGCGTTCTTTGAATTTTCAAACCAGTCAAAACCGGATTCATCCACATATTTGGAGAAGTCAAACCAGGCATGGGAATACTGGTAAATAAACAGCGCATTGGGTGGGCTGTATATATATTCATACTGTTGATATTTTCCATTTTTACGTTCAAAGCCCTGATAAAGCTGATTCGCTAATTCTTCATCAACGGTATCACTTCCAGCCGCCTGAAAATAAATCATCAGCTGTTCAGCGTACATTTCCCACTGATGGATCCAGGGACTGTTCGAATGATGGCGGTAGTCTCCGCCTTCTACCGGATTATAGGCCATATGAAAAACTTTACGGCCTTTATAATCTTTAACATAATGACGGAAATCAATTCTTGAATAGATCTGGTTGAATAAATAATGGACTTCTTTTTCATCGAAATACGAATCACAGGTGATTGCACCATTTAAAAACAGGGCGGTGTCAATTGTGGAATATTCGCTTTTTCTGAAAGCTTTCCCGGTATTAATATCCGCAAAATGGATTAAAAATCCTTTATACTCTTCAACATTATTCAGAAAAGTTTTAAAAGTTCCGATAACTCTTTTCAGACCTTCTTCGTAGGTGATGTACTTATTTTCAACGCCAATAACATAAGCAGTCAGGCCGAAGCCGACGGCAGCGACCGAAGCCATCGCATGGTTTTTGGTGTTATCGGCGATAAGGCCATAACCTAAAGACGAGGAATCAGTGTTGGCTTCTTTTATAAAATAGAGAAAACTGTGATAAAGTTCTTTTTCTATGTTGGTCATAAAATTTCCTCCATCAGTTCAAATTCTTCTTTAAGTAAGTCCGTTGATGATGTCCCGATAAAGACCGTAAATTTTCCAGCATCATAGGTGATTTGTCCTTCATGTAAAAGATAGGTTAAGTCGTTTAAAGTGATGGTAAAACTGATGATTTTCTCTTCGTGAGATTCAAGATATATCTTTTTAAACTGTTTTAATTCTTTGACAGGTCTGGATACTTTTGCGAAGTGATCTTTGATATAAAGCTGGATTGTTTCAAATCCCGCCATATCGCTGTTATTTTTTACAGTAATCTGACAGTCAATTGAACCATTAGGCGTCATCGAATGATGACTGAGAGTTAAATCGCTGATTGTAAATTCTGAATAAGATAATCCAAAGCCAAACGGGAATAAAGGTTCATTATCGATATCTAAATACTTAGAAACATATTCATTATGGTCATTCGGACCTAAATAGGGTCTTCCGGTGTTGAGATGGTTATAGTAAATGGGGATCTGTCCTAATACTTTTGGGAAAGAGATGGGAAGTTTTCCTGAAGGATTAACATCACCGAATAGCACGTCTTTAATGGCTTCAGCGGAGCGTGAGCCTAAAAAGAAACATTCGACAATCGCATTGGCGGGTAAAATATCATTTAATAATAACGGTCTTCCGTTATTCAATAAGACAACGGTAGGAATATTTAAAGCATTAATCGCTTTAAAAAGATCCGTCTGTCTGCCGGGTAAGGAAATATCCGTCCGCGAATGGGCTTCTCCTGATAAGTGTTCATCTTCGCCTAAAGCGAGAATACAGACGTCGCATCCTTTTATCTGGTCTAAATCAGTAATGGTAAGATCAGTATCTGATTCAGCGGTTTTGCAAAAAGATACATTCTTCCCAATAGCTTCTTCTAAGGTCATATGTAAATCTCTTCGGCCATGCCAGGACCAGGGACCAATCGTTTTTCTTGACTGGGCATAAGGTCCGATTAACGCTATTTTTGCATTCTTTTTTAATGGTAAGGTCTGATCGTTTTTCAGTAAAACGATGGATTCGTGCGCAACTTTTAGTGCTTCGTCCAAATGTTCTTCTGATAACACCAAAGTTTGTTCTAAAGCTTCGTCGGCCCCTTTATAGGGATTTTCAAATAATCCCAAATCTCTTTTCAGTTCAAGGATTCTTAAGACCGCTTCATCAAGAAGAGAAACATCCACTTTCTTTTCTTTGATTAAAGTTTCCAAATGATTCACATAAGCCGTTGAAGCCATTTCAATATCTAATCCCGCTTTAATCCCCTGATAAGCAACTTCTTTCATCGTCGAAGCTACACCATGGGCGCGAATCTGGTTTAAAGAGTCATAATCAGTGATAGTAACGACATCTTTTTTCCATAAGTTCCGTAAAACGTCTCTTAACAAATAACTGTTTACAGTACAGGGAATGCCATCGATGACGTTAAAAGCGGTCATGACTAAACGGGCTCCGGCATCAAAGGCTTTTTTATAACCTGGTAAATAAGTCGAATGTAAAGATAAATGCGATACGTCGACGGTATTGTAATCTCTGCCGGCTTCGCTGGCGCCATACCCGGCAAAATGCTTAACGCAGGAAGCAATATTCCCGACCTTTTCAATGCCGTCGTTCTGATAACCTCTGACCATGGCAGCGGACATTTCGCCGATTAAATAAGGATCTTCTCCAAAACTTTCAACGACTCTGCCCCATCTTGGGTCTCTGGATAAATCAGCCATCGGCGAGAAGGTAACGTGGATGCCTGAAGTCTGGGCTTCAATCGCAGAAATGCGTGCAGTTTTCTGCACGAGTTCAGGATTAAAAGTAGCGGCTAACGCTAAAGGAACGGGAAATATGGTTTTATAACCATGGATAATGTCGGCCATGAAAATCAACGGAATTTTATGACGGCTTTTTTCTAAGTATTTCTTCTGGACTTCAATCATTTCTTTCGCTGATCCAACACCTAAAATAGAACCGGAGGAAAAGATTTTTTCTTCGTCGAGATTTAAATCTCTGACATGTCCGGCTACTTCAACTTTCAGATCGCGGATAAACAGATACGGAGCCAGTTGCATCAACTGACCGATTTTTTCTTTTAGGGTTAATGACTGTAATAGTTTTTCCATAGTTTATCTCTTTCTTGTTTGATAATATATTGCAGCGTAATAAGGAGGTAATATTGTTTTTGCGGAAGGTTGAACTGACTGATAGTTAGAGATTAAGGGCTGATAATTTTCATAGGCAGATAAATCGATTTCGATTGGTTTATCTGCGAATGAACCAAGGATTAACAGTTCTTCCGATTCATTCTTTCTTGTATAACAGAAATGTAATGGGCTATCAATATTGATAACGTTAAAATCGCCGGAATCAAAGACGGAGTAAGTTTTTCTGATTTTAATTAATTCTTTGAAATAATTAAATACACTGAATTTATTTATTAAGTCTGACTGAACGTTAATTTCACGGTAGTTATCATTAACCTTCAGCCATGGTTTTCCTTTAGAAAACCCAGCATTCAAAGAATTATCCCATTGCATCGGAGTTCTTGAGTTATCCCGTCCTTTGGCATAAATCGAGGTCATGATTTGTTCATGAGTCCACCCTTTAGCAAGATACTCTTTATACATATTTCTAGTTTCTATATCCTGGTAATCTTCGATATTGTCAAATTTGACGCCGGTCATCCCGATTTCTTCTCCCTGGTAGATATAAGGAGTACCCTGCATACCGTAAAGAATCGTAGCTAACATCGTTGCACTTTCTTTGCGGTAATTTAAGTTACCATATCTTGAAACAGCTCTGGGCTGATCATGATTGGCTAAGAATAAGCTGTTCCAGCCTTTTTCATGAAGTAAAGACTGAGCCTGTTGGAAATAAGATTTGAATTCATAAAGATTTAGGGGCTTTAAAACCCATTTCCCCTGACCGGGCACTTCATCTAAACCGACATGACCAAACTGGAAAATCATGCTTAAGAAGCCTTCTTCTTCATCAGAGATATCACGAGCTCGTTTTAAAGATAAGCCCGGCATTTCACCGACGGTAAAAATATCGCGACCATCAAAACAGTTTGTTTTTAGTTCATTAAGTCTTTCGTTAAGATATGGCCCGTCGCTTAAGTAACCTTTAGAAACATCTTTTCCGATTAAGTCAATGACATCGAGACGAAAACCGTCAACGCCTAAATCGAGCCAGCGGTTAATCATATCATAGATGGCCTGACGTAAGGAAGGATTATCCCAGTTGAGATCGGGTTGTTTTTTGCTAAAGAGATGGAAATAATATTGATTCGTTAATGGATCAAGTTCCCATGCAGAACCTGAGAATACTGAAGTTATATCAGTTGGTTCATCGCGCCAAATGTAATAATCGCGGTAAGGATTATCTTTTGATTTTCTTGCGGCCTGAAACCAGACGTGTTCGTCAGAGGTATGGTTAACAACTAAATCCATGATTAAACGCATCTGACGGTTATGAACTTCTGATAGTAACTGAAGGAAATCTTCTTTGGTACCAAAAAGAGGATCGATTTTATCATAATCGCTGATATCATATCCGTTATCGTCCATGGGGGACTGATAAATAGGACTTAACCAGATGACGTCGACACCTAAAGATTTTAAGTAATCTAATTTTGAGATGATACCTTGAATGTCACCATAGCCATCACCGTTTGAATCACAAAAACTTAAAGGGTATATTTGATAAACAATAGCTTTCTTCCACCATTTAATATTGTCAGACATAGTGCCTCCAAAAAATAGAAACGTTTCGATATTTATATTTTACATTGTTTTGATAAGAAAAGAAAGTGTAAAGAAAATAAAAAAAGAAGTTAGTGGTCAATAAACTCAACTAACATCTCTAATAAAGCACGAACAATAATTATCTTTTGAAATATCGAATAGTTAAACTAGCCCCGTTGCCTTTTAAAGGTTGTTTTAATATATAATCTTGTTTTGTCATTAACCTTCTCATTGCTTCGCAACAAGATGGCATGGAGTGGTTTTTGCCAGGATAACCGCCAAGTTCTCTATGTATTTCTCCAGAATTTAGGTCAATATAATCGTTTTTAATTGTCGATAATTTTATATCGATATAACTAATAAAGTCGTCTATTGAAAATCCTTTATTATTTTGCAATGGAAATCACCTCTTTATATTTCGTCAAATTTAAAAAGCATAAAAATGTAAAGTTTATATTATGTATGAAACAAATGTAATAATTTTTTCAGAAAAATATTAACTTTCATTAACAAAAACTCACTGCAATTTCTTTTATTTCAAGTTTCTTTTGATTTAGTAAAGCATGTATAAGGTTTTTCCCCTGAGCATTATTCAATGAGTTTCCGTATTCCTCGAGTAAAGCAGTTACATTGTTGACAATATCAATCTTTACTTTATCAGGATTAGCACTGTCATATATAGAATACATAAAGATTAAATGAGTTTTACATTCAATAATCTTATAGAAATCAAATATAGTTTGAAAATATGCATAATCTTGTTTATTAAGTGAATGCCCATAGAAAGCTATAGTTTTTATATCCTTACTCAATACATTATCAGATATGAAGTCGTTTGGATAAAAAGCATTTGAATAGACTTTTCTGTAAGTTTTTGTAAATTTATAAGCGTTATTAGAAACATCTATATTTTTATTGTCAATTCCGAAAATAATATTTCCTTCTCCATTTACTCTTCCATGGACATTATCGATATGAGAAACATTTTCTGGTTTCCATTTTATATCTGTGTAGTTAAAACTAAGAATATTAGTGTTATCTATTCTATTAGTTAAATGTTTTAACATTGAATCGACCTTTGAATTAAAAGAATCATTATTATTTGTTTGTGATAAAATATATGTTTTGAATTCATTTTCAAAATTTATAAGTTGATTAAAAATAAAAACATCCCAAGTATTTAATATGTAATCTAATTCTTTTTCTTCATTTGAACTTATACTATAGTTATTGCCACTTGAATCAAAAAGCACAAATTTATACTTAATTAACCATCCAATAATATTAATATCTGATGTATCCTTTATAACCAACCCTTTATTAGATTGCTTAACAAAAATATCGAAATAAAAACTATTTGAAATATTAATATTTTCTAATACAGTTCTCCAAAAAGAGGGTTTTAAATTATCAATTACAGTAACAGAATCCTTAATAATCTCCTCGATACTACACCAATTTTTATTCTTCGAAAGTTGATTTTTTTTATATTTATACAAAAAAAGCATTTCCCAAACTGTAAAATTAGAAAGTAATTCATTCTTATTTTTTTTAATAAATTCTATAAAATTTTGGTCGAAATTAAGTTGATTATTTATTAAAGAAATATACTCATTACAGACATTATTGTTTTTAATCCGATAATCAAAGTAATCGCTATATGATGACTTTAATCCACACTTAAGATCGAATCCATTTCCTATAATTAATAATCTATCTATCATAGTATAATTATTTACTCTTGAGATTAATATTATATTCTGTCAAGAATAAAATCCTTTCAATAAAATATTATTTATTAAATAATTGATATAATTTACTCAATATTTATCTATCGAATATCGATGTAATAAATGAAATTATTAATTAATCAATTTGTATATTTATATTTTCTCATCTAGTATCTTCTTAACAAACATTTTATTAAACCAAAAACATTGTTTAGTATACTCGGTTTTACCAGTAATTTTGTCTATAACAGGTAGTCTAAAAGTATCAGCTGCTACTCTTCCGTGTGGTCTAACATGACAAACTCCATTAGAATTTCTTTTTTCTTTCGGAAAACTATCTTTAATTTTTCCATTTTCATAATATAATGCATTCCCCTGTTTCACTAGATTAGCACATTGTTCATACATTAATTTAATTTCTCCATCAACTATTTTATTAGGGATATTCCAAAATTGTATTCGGTCAAATTTCATGACACGATGTTCATCTTCAATAAAAACAAATAACATTAGTTTCCAATCGACAAAATCTTCTCTAATATCTGATTCTTCCCATTTTCGATTAACTAACTCAATAAAATCTAATGCCGGAAAAGACATTGACTCAAAAGGAGATCCATTTTTCTGGACTCTAACGGTTTTTAGTTTAATTCCTGCGTCTAACATTTCTACGGTGCTACTATCTTTACCATGTAGCCCAAGCATTTTTTGAGCAATCTTAAAACATAAATCTTTAGGATTATTTTTTATGTTAAATCTGAGTTTTAGTTCTTCAACACTTTTTCCATAATATTTAGATAGTTTGTCCTTATATATTTCTTCAAGAGGATTTTTCATCCATTCATCGTCAGAAACAAAGGAAACATATGGAGCAACCTGATGAATTATTTCACGATATAGTCTAGTCATAAATGAAGCTTTTAATGAATAAGCACGATATTTTGCTTCGATATCACTGTATGGTTGTTTTCTGGTAAGGTTGCTATTCGCTCCTTTAGTACAAGCGGCTAAAAAGGTTGTGTCAGATTCTGAGATAGTGTGAGCTTGGCCTTTTGTTATTTTCTCGTGAATAATTTCCCAATCATGCTTAATAATTTTATATTCTAATGAATTTTCAAACTCAAATAAATCATATGCAGTCAACATGAAATCTGTTTCAGGTATATCCTTAATGTAATGATAGAACCAAATTAACAATCTCTTATTCTTACGATAAAAGGAACTAGTCTCAAAAGTAGTTTCTGCTTCTTTCTCATAATCTATCATATTTAAAACTAATCTTTCTTTTGATGAAAAGAATCCATTTTCATTGAGTTTAACAGGCGTTACTTTTAGTTCAATCCCTGCTTCAATAAAATCAGGGTTATCATCGTTATTGGCATTATATCCGAAAACTGCTTCTTCAACAAAGGTCCCAAAACCTCCTTTATTCGATTTATCACGAAAAGTACTCAATCCAAGCTCACCAAATGTTTTATTCATTGAATTTTCGGAGATAGATAAAATCTCTCGTTCAGATAAATGTCTCTTATTTTCCATGATATTCACCCCTTCTTTGAAAATAACTGTATTTTAAAGATAATGAAACAAGTGTATATAATTTTATATTACGAAAATGAAAAAAAACTTAACATTGATCTTGTTTTAATCGTTGATCTTTTGTATAATTTAATGTATAATATACTTAATTTGGAGATGCCCCTATGAAAAAAACTGTCGTTGAACTATTTGCTGGTGTTGGTGGATTTAGAGTTGGTTTTAATAATATTACTTCTATTGATGATAATGGCCACGCAATTGAGAATGGGCCATTTGATTTTGTTTGGGCAAATCAGTGGGAACCTTCTACAAAAATCCAACATGCCTTTGATTGTTATAATTTAAGATTCCCTAATGAAAGCAACTCAAATGTTGATATCTCATTAGTTAATAAAAACGATATTCCTGACCATTCTATCTTGTGTGGAGGATTCCCTTGTCAGGACTATTCAGTAGCACGTTCACTTTCAAAAGAAAAGGGAATTGAAGGAAAAAAAGGAGTTCTTTGGTGGCAAATCAACGATGTCTTAACCGCAAAAAAACCTCCGTTTGTTCTTCTAGAAAATGTTGATAGATTAATTAAATCGCCTTCAAAACAAAGGGGTAGAGATTTTGGAATCATGCTACGATGTTTATATGATCAAGGCTATGCCGTTGAGTGGAGAATAATTAATGCCGCTGAATATGGTCATCCTCAAAGGAGACGTAGGGTTTATATTTTTGCATATCATAAATCAACCGAATACTATAAGAATTGTTCAAAGATAGATGCTACAACAATTATTCAAAATGAAGGAATATTCGCAAGACAATTTAAGATAAAAGCTATTAAGAAAATTTCTAGTGTTAACCTGGTGGAAGGATATAAAGATTTAGTTTCAGTATCTGACAAATTCAAATCTCCATTTGAGTCTGCTGGTTACATGATTGATGGTATAGCATATACTGTTAAATATGAGCCAATTACTGAACCTTTTATACCTCTAAAAAATATTGTAATTAGTGGTGGAGTCGATTCACACTATTTTTTAAAAGACAATGAAGTGAAACAGTATAAGGTTCTCAGGGGAAGCAAGAAAATCCTTAGAACTAGACCCGATGGTTCAGAATATTTCTACTCAGAAGGCTCTATGACTCCCCACGATTCACTTGATTCTCCAGGGAGAACAATGTTAACATCAGAGGGAAAAACGAATCGAAGTACCCATATAATTTTAGATCCGATTGAAAATAAATTAAGACTTCTTCATCCAATTGAATGTGAAAGATTAAATCAGTTCCCTGATAACTGGACAAATTCCGGCATGCCAGAAAATAAAAGATATTTTATGATGGGAAATGCATTAGTTTGTGGAATCATTCGAAAACTTGCCTTAGAAATTAATACTATTCTTGATAAAGAAAACTAATTACTCTATTTAGACTCTACTTTTTTTAAAAGAAAGAGTCTTTTTTTGTTTTTATATCATTCTTTAATAATTATTATATCAAAAATAACTTATTTCAGTTAATTTTGTTCATTATTTAACATAAATATTCAAATATAATTAATTATTCAAATATCAAAAAGAAAAAAACAAACCATAATTGACTGGTTTGTTGAATTATTACCCAAAATCTGTTAAGTAAATATTCGAATTTTATTACGCAAGGCTTAGTTCCATCACAATTTAGTGGTGAAGAGACTATTTTCTTTGTGTTTATTTTTTTAGGAAATTGACTCCGACAAAATAGACACCAATCAACATTTCACCGATTGATAAGCCTAGCAATAAACCTGAAATAAAGTCTTTAAAATCAGTACCGCCCATTGTAGAAGAAAATGCATACATCGCAAAACCGAGAAGTAATAAGATCAGACCGAAAATGATTGTTCTTTGCGATTCTAATTCGTTAATTCTGCGGATTAAATCGATAATCTGTGTCTCGACAAAACTGCTGACTTCTTTATCATTATTTTCTCCATATATTAATTCCTGAATGGTAATACCTAATTCTTTGCATAAGTTTTCGATTATACCATAATCAGGCATACATTTCCCGTTTTCCCATTTGGATATTGTTTTATTCGATACCCCTAGTTTTTCCGCCAATTGTGCCTGAGTGAGATTCTTCTCTTTTCTTTTTTCTGTAATAAAATTGCCGATACGATTGATGTTCATGTCTTTTCCTCCAAACAAATGATGACTGAATTATAAAGTAAAAATTCAGTTAATTACATCCCTCAGTGGTAGATTTTAAGTAGAATCGAACAATTATATTCTGATTACTGATTGTCAGTCGATAATTCTTGGGTCTTCTCTTCCTTTGGAAGCGTCTTTAGAAGAACAAGTGAATAAGCCACCGCTAAAACCGCTAAAATGACTGAAACTCCAATCATCATTAAGTCGCTTTCCGGTTCATTAGCGAATGCACTCAGCATATTGATTGCACTGTGAGTAATAATACTTGGCAATAACGATTTGCCCCGGCGAAATAAAATTACAAATAGAAAACCGAATGCCACGGCATAAAATATTTGAAGCATATTGGATAAAAAGTCAGCGCCGCTCCCGTTAATCAGATTAACGATATGACCGATTCCAAAAGTCACACTTGAAACGATAATAGCTGATTTGATGTTATCTTTACTCATCGCTTTAAATAAAAAGCCTCTGAAGATCAGTTCTTCAAGAAACCCAATAAAGAGCATACTGCCGACATAAAGAACTGTTTCTCCGGCTGAAAAGTTCATTTTAATGCCAAACCATAAATTACAGGAAGCGATAATCAAAAGCGGAATATAATAAAGATATTTCTTTGCAGGAACATCCGTTTTACATATTCCATATTTGGTCATGTGATTATTTCTCTTAATCCAGACAAAAAGAAATACTGACATTAAAGCTAAAAACAAAAAAGACACACTTTTCTCAATTCCAAGCGATTTCGATACATTGTCAGCGATACTCGTTCCGACAACATAAATAACAATCCAGAAAACAGAAAAAAGGACTTCACTTTTATCGTATAATTTTTTCATATTTATATTCCTCCGAGAATAAAAATTATATTATAATTAAAAACATATTTTTAAATATAGCATAAAATAGTATATCCATAATGTCAATTTCAGAATAACTTTTTTTTAGGTTTCAACTGTTGTCTGACAAAGAATAATCATTATTTCTATTGTTATACCAAATAAATAAAGGCAGAATCACTTTATCGTGTTCTGCCTTTAAAAATTATATAACTAAATATATTTAAACTGATTTTGAACGCAGAAAATAGTGTTCTCCTTCATAAACTTTGCCTTCACTGAAGCCATTCTTAATTAAAGTCTTTCGTCTTTCCGAAGCCTGAGGTATTGCCTTAGTAGCCATTGTATCAACCTCAAACAATTCAAAAAAATTATTACTACATACGTTAAATAATTCAGTTAAATAATTCTCAGTTTCGTATTTAGAAGACACATCTACCCGGAGTATCCCTGTTTTTGTTTTATACTTGCCAACATATCCAAACATTTCTATGGTTCCGACGGCTTCAGATAGTGATTTATCGATAACTGCAAAGCGGATATAGTCCTGATTGGAATATGCATCCAGCCAGGCTCTGATGCATAATAACATATCTTCAATCTTATAAATGCAAAAATCTCCGGTACAACGATCCGAGTTAAAAAACTTTTGAGCCGATTTATCAGAATAACATTTCAGTAGTCCTTCTACGTCTTCTTCAGAAACAAGTCTGAGAACAAATGATTCAGTTTCAAAAGTGGGACATATTTCATAGGGGTTTTGCATATTAATCCTCCTGTAACATTTAAATGCTAAATCAATGTTTGATTATTGTAAAGATAATGATTTAATGACAAAATAAAAATCTTCATATGTCTGTTCGTCCTTAACTTCATAATGTATCCAATCCCTATCGCTGCATGGATATGCATTATCAAGATAATTATCTATACAAAAACTTATTCTTTTTATAATATTTATATCCCAATCCATAACTTTTTTTATAGCGAAAATCCAGTTTGAATATCACATTCTCATTTTGTATTAATAAGCGATTCCTTTTTTATATCATCTTATTATCCGATTGACCATGTGCCTTCTGAAAATATTCCTATTGTACTGTCTTTGTGTAGGTAAGAGAATATCCAGCTTTTTCAATCATTTCAATAAGATGATCCATCGCCGAATAATCATATTTCATCTTATCAGCGGTATTTGGTTCCATGCCATTTTTCACAAGAAAATCAAATAATGAAATAAGCCCACTCTGAGTAGTAATGCATGAGTGTTCAAACAAGTCGGAATTTTTCGTTTTAGGCTCTATTTTTCCATCCAAAGTGGATTCTTTTATCGAGGTTTTCGACATAGGGATCCATCCATTAATAATCATATATGCATTCCATCGCAAATGCTCTTGTGAAGCCATTCTGTTTCGTGGCGAATCAAGATTTTTATAAATGTTATGAAAATCTTCTACAGAAGTAACACTTAATTTCCCTGGTATGTCTTTATCAATATTCAAATCCAACAATGATATGAATTTGGCTTTTGCTTCTTCTTTTTCATTAATGTCGATTTGATCTGAAGGTTCATAATCAAAACCCAGCAAATTCAATTTAGTCCGCAAATTCTTTGCCACATATCGATTTGAATTTTGATTAAAGATATCTAGATCTTTCCATAAAATAACATCATAGTCCGGATAGGAACGTTTTGACAATTCGTTATAAGTTTCATGAACTGATTTAGCAAGATTATCGATTTTATCATGGATGATATTATCGACTGTAAAGACGTCTAGAAGACGTCCAAAAGCAGTAATATGCTTCCCTTCCTTTGATTCTAACCCAAGAAAATTGAGTCTATAAGTTTTGGCAAATACATGATAGGGAGTAATCCCTTTGGATATACTTAAGTAGTTTTCCAATTCATATGCAACTTTGATATTTTCGATATCACTACCTAGTGCAATGATAAAGATTGCATATCCTTTCTTGCTAAGAATCTTTTCCTTCATATCATCATAAAAATCTGTTCCTCTGACATCACAGTCTTTAAATGAAATATTACCATACACATCAGGTAATTCAAAATAATCATCAGTTTCGAATTCTTTCTTTTTCCCCAAATATCGAGCGGATTGATAAAAAATGAGTTTATCTTTGGTTAATGCGTCACGACTGTAAATATGATAATTGATTTGAATATCAGGAAATTGATTGTCACAGATAATTTTTCGTAATAAATCACGATTTGTCTTCCCAAACCCTAAAAAGAAATAATGATATTCACCTTTTTGTAATGTTTGTTTTGAAAGATTGATACTAGATTTGCCAATAATTTGGGTTAACGGGTACATTTCTAGAAATGAATCATTAACTAAAGTATGACGACTGAAAAGGTGGATATTTTCATTATGCCGTTTCACTGATTCCATAAAAGCTGCATGATCACACTCAGAATACATGAAATGCCCATTAATTCGAATGGGATAATTTCTTCGTTCGTTAACTGAGAGAAAATCAGAAAATGATTGAATAAACATAAGGTTCTCTTCATCTTTTTCCATTAGAGATACCAACTCAAATTGGGTGTTGCTATGTCTAGATAACGTTTTTTTAAATAAAGTGTCATCAAAGTCTGTCACTACGATTCCAGGACGGCAATGGCGGGAAAAAAGTAATTTAAATTTTGTTTCATCATTTGTTCGGATACAGACTAAAATTCTTGCTTGTTGGAGTGAAATAAACCTGTTTTTTTCACTCCGACAATCTGCGGATTCAATTCCATCTAAAAAAGCATCAAAATAAATACCTTCTCCTAACAAAACATATGTTTTTTTCGCATGGTTTGCGAGAAAAACTCGCCAACGATTGAGTAACCGTTGACCGATAAGCCCGATTACTACCAAGGCGGTATACAATAAAACTAAGACCTGAATAAGCACAATTGCAATATAGTATAATAGATTTTCGGATAAGAGTATCGATATTTGTTCGTTTCGGAAATCTCCACCAATCATCTTTACAGCACTGAAAAAAGCTCGCACAATCACAACTCTAGTAGGATCAGTGCTTTGATTTGAAATACCCAAATATTGAATGCATGTGCCGATAAGTATAAAACCAAACAATGCAAGCCAAAGAGTTATTTTGCGAGACTTACGATTGAAAATGGAAAAAAGCACAATTAACAGGCAAACTACTATAAAAACTAAAGACCAAACATCATATTGACTCATATTTTCGCGGAATCTCCTTATATTAATATTAAACTAGATACAAGTATTATGAAGAAAAATCCATTACTAATATCAGCCACATTATTGGGAACTATTAATTTAATGGGTTCTTAAACATGGGATGATATTTACCGCTATATGGGATGATTTTGCCTTTACCAAAGTGTCGAATGTTCCACCAGGCAATTGTTCATTTGACCTTTGATCCCATAGGACAATAACAAGATCACATGCGTTCAAAAGATATCTTGCTGAAGATTGATACATGTTGACATCCTTAATGCTCGGTTTAACCAAAATTACTTGATCTGCTTGATTGATACATTCATGAAAATGATTCTTTTCTGATAGAGAAAACTCAGACAAGTATCCATCGATATCACTTGGAAGAATGGCTTGATAAGGAATCCCTAGATGAATTGCTGCCATGGCTCCCAGTGTATCGGCTCCGGGTGAAAGAGAAGTCAGAACAATTTTATTTGGCTTGTCTACTGATTCAAGTTGCTTTACGATTTCGTGAAATAAAAATCCTTGTTGTTCTTGCTCTATATCACGGTGCCCGATAACACCTATAAAGAATATATCTTTCATCTTTACCTCATTACAGAATTGATTAAACAGATATTTATTTGCATAGATAATTATATAGATTGAATTCAAAGACAAAAGAAAAACCGAATTTCCATCTATGTATAACTATCAAAACCTTTGGAATGAATTGACCTACATTTTAGCCGTGTAGATAAAATAACCCGAATTGAAAATGAAGTCTTCGTCGAGAAACAATTCTTCCAGTTCTGCATAGTGTTCGTCACACCATTTAAGAACTTCTCGATATAATTTATTATTAATATCTTTCTTTAAAGCAATGTTGAAGTCGTTAGGAATAAATCCAAAATAACTAAAAAACATTTTTTCGACATCCTTAAAAGACATCATAGAAGTATCAATTCCCGATTTTTCTAATGTTACTGTTCTAGCTCCAATTTTTTTTAAATAACCATATACTCTTCTTCCGCTTTGACGAAATCCTGAGATTGGATCAGTGCGATAGTAACTAAAGAATTGTCTAAAGAGCCTTTTATCGTCTGGGTAAGCAAAAAGAACCGTATCGTCAATATCTCGTACGAATATCAAAGCATCAGGGTTTAAAAAATGACTTATGATGCGGATAACTCGGAATGGGTTTTTCCAATCGAGAAAGCCCATAGTAATATCAACTAGATCAAATCCTGATATTCCTCTTTCTTGAAGATAGGATTCCATTTTTTCTTCAAAATCTTTTTCTTCAACATCTTGATGATAAAAAATGACATTGTCGGATTCATATTCATAATTAGCTGC
The DNA here is from genome assembly GCA_937928185.1 of uncultured Caryophanales bacterium. GTDB lineage: Bacteria > Bacillota_I > Bacilli_A > Izemoplasmatales > Hujiaoplasmataceae > UBA5603. The sequence continues at coordinate 23,007 of CALEZX010000090.1, read as the reverse complement.
CATATAGGCTTTCTCATTGTAGCAAAGACCGATGATGTTCGATATTTCTTTACGTTTCAGTTTGTTCATTACACCAGGAGCATACATTGTATTTGCAATAAGACAAGTGAGGTTCGTCCTATCCTTGAGTAACTTATCGTAAATTTGTGTCTCAATCGGAAATAACATCTCTGCTTCGGTTTTCAATCGCTTGTTTTCAAAATTATCATCAGTATCATAATATCGATTTGTGACTCTTTTATCTTCGTCAAAGTTTTCAGAAGTGCTAGCGTGCGAAGTTTGAATATCCATAGAAGAGATATTTGCCGGCAATAACAATTTGTCAAGACGTTCTTGAAGTTGCTGAATAGCAGTAGGCAGAGGTAATGAAGTTGCATCTACATATTGAATTCGTTGAACATAATATTCCATTTCCGGTGACATCTCTTGATTGTCAATTCGAAAAGGAACAATAATCGTTTTATCTTCTTTATAATATTTGTAGGCACATTCAATTTCGTTCAGGACATGTTTTGAAAAAGAAGATTTTCCTGATAGTAATAGAAGAAAAATCCGACATTTTGATATTGCTTCAATGATATCAGATGCATAAGAGATAAGAACATCCCGGGGAGCATACCAACATGAACGACCTTTTTTTTCAAGATGAAGCACAATCTCATCGGCTATATCCTTTGATTCACTTTCATAACTAACGAATATCTCCATTGGTGTTTTCCTCACTTCCGTATCGAACTAATTCTACACATATAATCCCGGTAAAACCTGGATAATCATATAGGTAGTGAAATCCTGTCTTTTCATATAACTTTCTAGCAGGTAAATTCTCTTTTACACAAGCTAGTGAATATGTTTCATTTTTTGAAAGCGATTCAATCATTGTCTGAGCAACATGCCTATTTTGATAATTATTGTCGACACTTAGATTTAGTATTTGAATTCCTTTAAATGAAAAATCAAGCAAATTAAAGTAACCGTCCATCGTTTCTTCAAACCTTGGAGTCACTTTCCCTATAGTATTAAGAAAAGCTGATTTCATATCTTGGTAGTTACTTTTAGGGTAATCACGCATGAACACCATTACACCGACGATAATATTGCCGATACATGCAATTTGAATATTCAAATAAGAAAAGACGGTATTCAGCATCATCATTTTAGGAATAACTTTCATGGCCAATTCAACATCATTGTCAAATAAAGCGGGATAAACCCACTTATCAGTATAATATATTAGCTTAGATACAGTTTTGAAGTCATCTTGGATGCTAAGAGGTCGAACGATTATTTTATTCATATTTAACCTTCTACATATAATTTATATCAGTTCCAAAATTAGATAAAAAAAATATTCATTTCTATTTATACATTATAAACGAAATCTAAAATGAAAACGGCTAAAACAAAGAATAATAAATAATGAATGGCTATTAATATAAAGCATACCATTAATGATTGTCATGTGCAATACATGGACTAAATATTACTTAAAATAGATTAATATAAAATGATTTTTAGTTAAAAATTCAGTTTTTGTATTTTCTTAATGTACTGCTATAATGATATGCAAATAAAAAAAGACAACAAAAAGATTTCCCATGTTATTCCATTTAAACTATTTAGTGAAAATAGAAAAACCAAAACAATTAATATTGTTTACTTAATTATTTATTCAATCGATTTGATAGCGAGAAATATATAAATATTCAATATGTGAAGTCGTCCAACTTCATTTGTGTCTTGGTACAAATAAAGCAATGTAAATTCATACTTTAATTGTCCATCAATAAGCTGCAATGAGCTTTTTGAAGATTATAACTGGAAACACTTAACGAGTCGAGTAAGTATACCTAGATACAGCCCTTTTGATGAATTATTGAATGGTTGAATTTAAGAAAAATTCTTCTTAAATTCTAGTATTGGTAAATAAAGAAATGTTCATCAAACGATAAAAGATAATGTATATTATTATAATTAAGAATATTTTTCATATGCCTAAAATACAAAACCCCAGTCGGATTAAAATCTCAACTAGGGTTTAATTAATGCTTAGTACATGTCTACAATCTATTGATAAGTGAAATTGTATCAAACCAAAGGTTTATATATGGTGGAGCCGACGAGGATCGAACTCGCGACCTCAAACATGCCATGCTTGCGCTCTCCCAGCTGAGCTACGGCCCCGTGATAATTATTATATCAAAACCACTTTTAATAATCCAGCGTTTTAATTTTACTTTTTATCAAGGTTGATAAAGATCTTTTCAATCGCTTCATTAAGATTCGTTTCATCCTTTAAAAAAGCAACACTCATTTTGACGATCTTCTCTTCAAATAAAATCATGCTTAAATAAAGCATAAACATAATCACTGTCACAAAAAACCACAGTTCAAATAAACCGGATTTCCCAAGAATGATTAAAGGCAGTAACGAACCAATCCAGATGACAATCATCCATATCTGCAATACCAGTTTCAGTCGGGGATTTTCTCTTGAAACCCAGTTGACGAAAGGAACGAGCGTTATCAAAATAAATAATGCATAGATGACCGCAAACGCCGTATGAAGAAAATGCCAGAACGGATAGATATCTTTCAGTGCCGGAATAATCGCCGTCAGAATTAAAAATACAGATGATAATGCAGCGAAAGTATATCTGGCTTTCGCCTGATATTCTTCTAATCTGAACAATGCCTGTATACTCACCTGAATCGCTACACCGGAGACAATCGCCCAGACGATAAATAAAGCACGGTAATCGAAAAAATTACCGATATTGCTAAAGGTATAAATGAAGGGATTTTCTAAGGTTCCGTAAACAACCGTCAATAATAAAGCAGCCAAAAGAATACTCATCACAAAGATTCTTATCCGTCTTTGTTTAAGTAAATCACGCTGTAAGTCATAAAGATTATTTCTGATGAGTTCTTCTTTAATCTGCGCTTTATCAATCATAGATAATCACTGCTCTCTTTTTATTTTAGTATAATTATACATGATAATGAATAAAGAGAAAACCCTAAAATAAAAAATGTTATCTCAACAGAGACAACATTCATTATATTTATTTCAATTATTTATCGCCCATCGTCATTGCCATGACCGCTTTGGCGGTATGAAGACGGTTTTCAGCTTCCTGGTAAACGATGGAATGAGGTCCGTCAATAACAGAATCTTCAACTTCATTTCCTCTGTCGGCTGGTAATGCATGCATATAAGAAACATCTTTTTTTGCTAAGACCATCATTTTTTCCGTACATTTCCACAATTTGTTTTTCTCTAACAAATCATCGATAACGGCGCTTGACTGATTCGTCACCCAGCTGCCCCAGTTCTTTGGAATAACGACGTCCGCATCTTTGTAGGCTTCTTCCATGTTATGAGTGATTCTAAATGAACCGCCATTTTCTTTCGCATTGATTTTAGCTTTTTCAATCGCCCAATCGGGTAAATCATATCCTTCAGGGTAAGCAAGCGTGACGTCCATGCCATATCTTGGGAATAAAAGAATCTGAGAAAGCGGAACGCTAATCGGTTTTTTATGAGATGTTGCATAAGCCCAAATAATCGACACTTTCAGATTTTTTGTTTCTTTCTTAACTTCCTGAATCGTCATTAAATCGGCTAAGCCCTGCATTGGATGATATAAATCGTCCTGTAGATTCATAATTGGAACCGTAGACCAAGCAGCCATTTCTCTTAAATACTTATTGCCAATTCCCCAGAAGCAGTTTCTGCAGGCGATGCCGTGTCCGTAAGAAGATAAAATAATGGCAGTATCTTTCGCAGATTCGCCATGCGATATCTGCATCATCGACGTATCTAAAAAGGTCGCATGTCCGCCTAACTGCGCTAATCCTGATTCCATTGAATTTCTCGTTCTTGTGGATTGTTCAAAAAACATCAAAAATGCAGTTTTATTGGTTAAATACGGGGTAGGAATGTTATTTCTGAAATTGTATTTCAGTGTTTTCGACACTTCAAGTAATTTGTCTATTTCCGGTTTAGTCCATTCTTCTAACGTAATAAAATGTCTTCCTTTAAATAATGGTTCCATTATTTTTCTCCTCTTTTATTTAATTTATTCATATAAGTGAAAGGGATACTTGCATACATTGCCGCAGCCTTCACCAATTCCGATTTAAATGTTACTTCATTAGGAGCGTGAGCCTGATCTTCATGCCCGGGTCCAAAACCGATACACGGAATCTGATATCTTCCCATAATCGATACTGCATTCGTTGAAAACGTCCACTTATCGACTAAAGGTTCTTTATCAAACAACGAATGGTAACTGTCAACGAGCGTTTGGCAGGCGATATGGTTTTTATCGAGAACCCAGGTCGGGAAGTATGATTTCGTCGGATAAACCAATCCGGTATAGGCGGCTCTTTCGTAATCGTACATTTCGACCGTAGCGTTTCCTTTTATGACGGATGGTAAATTTTTTATTTCTTCAATTGCGGAAAGATAAGTTTCGCCATCGGTCAATCTGCGGTCGATGGAAACATAACAGGAATCCGCTACAGCGCACCGCGAAGGCGAAGTAAAAAAGATTTCACTCACGGTTAAGGAACCTTTACCTAAAAAGTCATCATGTTTTAAACGTTTGTGAAGTTCCTGCAATTCCAATAGAATCGGAGCCATTTTAAATATCGCATTATCTCCGCGTTCAGGCGCAGATCCATGACATGAAATGCCACTTACGCTCACCTTAATTTCCATTCTTCCGCGGTGTCCGCGGTAGATATTCAGACTTGTCGGTTCGGTGATGACGACGAATTCAGGTCTGATTTTATCTTCTTCGATGATGTACTGCCAGCAAAGTCCGTCGCAGTCTTCTTCTTGAACGGTCCCGGTTACGAGAAGAGTATAATCGTCAAGCAAATCTAGATCCTTGATAATTTTAGCGGCGTAAACCATCGAAGCCATTCCGCCTTCTTGGTCTGATCCGCCCCTTCCGCCAATCAGTTCATCGTCTTCGTATCCGGAGTAAGGATCGAAACGCCAAAGTTTTCTGTCGCCGATACCAACGGTATCGATATGCGCATCCATCGCAATTAAATGTTTACCATGACCGATGTATCCTAAAATATTCCCCATTTTATCGATTTCAATTTTATCGAAACCGACATTTTCCATTTCCGATTTGATTCTCTGAATGACTTCTTTTTCCTGACATGATTCCGAAGGAATCTTAATCATGTCTCGTAAAAATTTGGTCATATCTTTTTTGTAATATTCGGCTCTTTCATTAATTTTCTTATAAATGGATTTATCCAACTCATTCACCCCGCATTTTTATAATCAAGGCGTCATAATGATGGATTTTTTCATATTCACTGTCCCAAAAATCCATGTGTCTCATGGCGTCTAAATATTCCTGAGAATAACCGAACTTGAGCCAGTCCATCTCTTTTTGTCTAAACAGTTTTTCTTTCATTTCCATTGGACGGTAATCGAGGATATGAGAAGTGTCCATATCGACGAAAATATCTTTGAACCAGCGTCTTTGGACGAAATCAACGGTTTCTAAATACCGTTTTTCTAAATTTTCTAAGACTGACGGATATCGATCAAATCCGTCAGTAGCTACCGTAACGACGTTATCTCCCGGACCTAATTTTAAATATTTAGCCATTTTGATTGCGCCGATGATATTACAAACGCCTGATACTCCGAATAAATCTCTCATATTCTCAAACTGTTCATGAGATATCCCGGCTTCTTTCAATACCGTTTCTCCGTCATGAAGAATTTTCAGACCGCGTACGGCGTCATCATCTTTAATTAAACAGACGAAATCCGTATTTAAAACGTTATGAATCAGGGTACACATTTTATCGCCGATGCCTTCAATACGGTGCTGGCCTCTTCCGCCATTCATCAGCGTTGAACATTCATAAGGCTCCAAAGCCACAACTTTCGCTTCCGGAAATACTTTTTTAATTTGATCTCCAGCAGCGATTGTTCCTGCAGAACCGGGCGCAGAAGTAAAGCAGGCGATTCTTCCGTTGCCGATACCTCTAACAGCTTCTACTGCGGACAATCCGGTGACGTGACGGTGGAAACGGTAGTTTGGCAATAATTCAAACTGTGCTAAAGAACGGTAATCCGGATTTTTCTTTAACTCAAAGGTCCGTTCTAACGTCAGGATAACATCGGATTCCGTTCCCGGGGTTAAATCAAGTTTTGCCCCATAGCGACGGATTCGGTCGTATCGTTCCTTACTCATGTTATCGGGCATGATGACGATTGAATCATACTTCATCAAATTGCAGATATAGGCAACCCCAATGCCAAAATTGCCAGTTGAAGGGCCTAATATCGTATGTTTTCCAGGGACGATCGTCTGATCGACACAACCTTCAATTAAAGTGGAATAAGCCGGCCCGACTTTATGTGATCCCGAAGGAAAATACTTTCCGAGCATCACAACGATATTGGCGTCTACATTTGTGATTGCTTTTGGCAACACTATTTTATTGACTACTCCATCCTCGTTTTTCCAATGAATGTTAAAGAGATTCATTGGATCAAGTTCATTTTTTTTCGCTTCATGCGATAATTTTTTAATCGCCGGGTCGAGCAATTCAGGATGAAGCATTTCATCATACGTTGGCCCAAATGGTATTTTACTCATAGTTATCCTCTTCTTCTATATTATTCATCGTTTCAATAAACGATTTTAAATCAGGTTTAATGGTCTTTGGTTCTTTAACTGCTTTTAAAGCATTATCGGTATCTTTTAATCCATTGCCGGTAATGATGACCGCAACGGATTCATTTCCTTTAATGATCTGTCTTTCTAAAGCTTTCATCACGCCGGCTAATGCCGTTACACCGGCAGGTTCGCCGAAGATTCCTTCTGAACGGCCTAATAAAGCCATGGCCTGTAAAATCTGTTCATCGGTGACCGTCACCCATGAACCGTTGGTCTGATTGACGGCGTTTAAAGCTTTAACCGGATTTCTCGGTATCCCGACCGCAATCGAATCCGCAATTGTTAATTCTTCCGCTTCTTCGAGCGTCATTGAATGATTCAGCCATGCGTGATAAAACGGAGAACAGCCTTCGGCTTGTACACCTAATATTTTAGGAATTTTCGGAATTAAATTTAACTGAAACAAATCATAAAAACCTTTATAAACTGCGGCGATAGTACAGCCGTCGCCGACCGAAACGCCCACCCAGTCCGGAGGATTAAACCCCAGCTGTTCCGCAATTTCCAAAGCGACTGTTTTCTTTCCTTCGACCAAATGCGGATTGATTGCCGCATTCCGGTTATACCATCCAAAGTGGTCTATCGCCTTTTTAGAAAGATAAAAAGCGGCTTTATAATCTCCTTCAACCTTGATGACGTTCGCTCCATAGACTAATAACTGCGACAGTTTCCCTTTAGGAACACGGGAGGGAACGAATATATAGGTTTTCAGTCCCAATCGTGCAGAATTTCCTGCAAGAGATGAAGCTGCGTTTCCGGTTGAACTGCAGGCGATGACAGACGCATTTGCTTCAATCGCTTTCTGAACCGCAACGGCAGAAGCCCTGTCTTTCAAACTTTGCGTCGGGTTCATTCCTTCATCTTTTAAATAAAGTTTATCCAAACCGATAAGATGATTTAACCGGTTTGACTGATAAAGGGGCGTCCATCCGACTCTTAAAGGAGCGTTTGGTATGGACTCAATGCTCATTATCGGTGCATATCGCCACATCGAGTAATCCTGGTTATTCTTAAAATATGAACGGTTAACCGTCTTTTTCATGGCCTGATAATCATAAGTAATGTCAAGAATTCCTTTCTCGCCACACTTAGGACACGTCATCAGATTTAAAGAATAATCGTAAGTCTGATGACATAATGTACAGACGAACGTTTTAGCGTAACTCAATTTCATCACCTACTTCAAGAGGGACTAATTTAAATGCGTCCACATCAAAAAGACCCATATCGGTTACTTTCAGTTTCGGAATGACTGGTAACGATAAGAACGCCAGCTGTAAGAACGGATCGACAATCTGAGGACCGACGCCCATCGAGCGCACCTGTTTTTCCATCTGACTAAGTTTAATCTGAACGTCTTCATAAGGATTTTCCGTCATGATTCCCCCAACTTCAAGCGATAGAAAATTCATAATTCGTCCGCGGTTGACGATAACAATTCCACCCTGGATTTCTTTGATTTTTTCGATGGCTAATTTCATATCAAAATCGCTGTCGCCGATACAGATTAAATTATGTGAATCGTGGGCGATGGTCATCGCTACGGCCCCGTTTTTAAGTCCATATCCTTTCACAAGCGCTTTTCCAACGTTATTTGAATAGTGATGCCGTTCAATGACGGCGAGTTTTAATAAGTCGTCGTTCTCGTTGTTTTGGTAATAACCGTTTTCGGTCGTGACTGAAACGTGATACTCTTCCGTCGTCACATTATTATCGACTAAACCGATGACTCGGACGAACGGTTTTGACAAAGGTAATCTCAGATCGATTTCATTCGGATAAAAGTGGACTGAATGATTAATGTCAGAATGATTCAGAGGAACTGTAGTAAACAGCGGTTTTTTATTTTCAGCGACTAATACTCCCGATTTATAAACTTGTTTAGGTTGAATATCCATTAACGAATCAAAAACGATTAAGTCAGCGTTATACCCCGGAGCGATTGCACCGGTATTGGCTAAACAGTAGGCGTTAGCGATATTGATAGTAGCCATTTGAATCGCCCAGATTGGCGATAATCCATAATTAATCGCCAAATTGGCGTTATAATTAATGTGGCCTTCATTCAAAATATCTTCAGGATGTTTGTCATCAGTGCAGAATAAAATCCGATGATGGTTATTTGCATTAACTCCCGGTAAAAGATCAAGGACGTTTCTGGTCTGTGAACCTTCACGGAGATGTACGTAAAGTCCTCTCCGTGTTTTCTCAATCAGTTCATCGACGCTCGTCGATTCATGATCGGTTCTAATGCCGGCGCTGATATAAGCGTTTAGCTGTTTGCCTTTTAAGTTCGGCGCATGTCCGTCAATCGGCATTTCATTCATGGCTTTGATTTTATTGAGCATATCTAATTTTCCACCGATGACGTCGCGGTAATTCATGACTTCCCCAAGGCCTAAGATATTATCGAGTTTCGTTAATTTTGCGACATCTTTCGCATTGATTTTACTGCCGGAAGTTTCAAAAGTCGTGGCCGGAACGCAGGAAGGAATCATCATGTATACATCTAAAGGAACCTGTTTTGCACTTTCAATCATGTATTTAATACCTTCAATGCCAAAAACGTTGGCGATTTCATGAGGATCCGCAATAACCGAAGTCGTTCCATAAGGAATAACCAGTTTTGCAAATTCATGAGGAACCATCATTGAAGATTCGATATGAACGTGGCCGTCGATTAAACCCGGAGCGACGTACGCTCCTTTTAAATCGATGACTTTCATGCCTTTATATTTCCCGACACCGACAATTTTACCGTTTTCAATGGCAATATCACCTTTTTCAATTTCAGTGGTGAGAACATTGATGATCTGACAATTTTTTAAGACTAACGAGGCCTTTTTCTTTCCGCTGGCCGCTTTTAATTCAGCTGTTTTAATCATCTTTCCCTCCTAATATTATGATATCGCATCGATAAACTTCTGGATGAGATTCATCGCCACAAGTTTACGGTACTTTGCGGTTGAACGCTGGTCATCAATCGGATTGATCAGCGGTGAATATTGTTCTAAAATGGCAGGAATGGTTATTTTGATTTCTTCTATTGTTTTACCAATCATCATTCCGTCAATTGAAAGACTGGTCATCACTTTCGGTCCTACCGCACCAAATGCCATCCGCCATTTTGTTATTCTTCCGTCGGTCGCATTCATAACTGCGGCTAACGAAACCTTAGATATAGCATCGGCCTGTCTGCCTCCGACTTTGTAAAAGCAGGCATAATCAGACATGACGTTCGGAATCTTGACTGAATAGATGATTTCATCTGGTTTTAACGATGTTTTTTTAACACCGGTGATAAAGTCTTCGATTTTTTCGGTACGAATCGAATCTATTGATTTGATAACGACCATTGCGTCTAAAGCGATTAATGTACATACTGCATCAGCCGCAGGAGAAGCATTTGCGATATTTCCTCCTAAAGTTGCCGTATGACGAATGCCGGGTGATGCAATTTCGATAATGGTGTCCTTTAAGACTTTAGGAATCAGCGGAGACGATAATAAATCTTTATATGTCACGCAGGCCCCAATTTCAATATAATCGACGTTTTCAGTCATGAATTTCAGTTCAGACAGATGGTGGATAAACATTAGCGGATATTTAACCTTTGGAACAGTCTCCGACCATGAACGATACTGAACTAAAACGTCAGTTCCTCCCGCAATGATCTGATAACGGTTCTTTTTTAGTTCTATTAACGTTTCTTCAAGCGACGATGGGTAATAATGTCCTACCATAATCCTTCGCCTCTTTCAACCGCCAGTTTTACTGCTTCGATAATCATGTTATAACCCGTGCAGCGGCAGAGATTTCCAGATAATGCAATTTTTATTTCCAAATCCGACGGATGCGGATTCTGATATAATAAACTTTCCGTCGCCATGACCATACCCGGCGTACAGAATCCGCACTGAACCGCTCCCGCATCCACAAAAGCCGTTTCAATGATTTTATACTTCGGGGTCAATTTATAGCCTTCTATCGTTAAGACATCTTTGTTATGGACGTTACCGACTGGGACTAAACATGAATTGACGACCTGATGATTAATAAGAACCGAACAGGCACCGCACTCACCTTCGCCGCACCCCTCTTTAACGCCGACTAAATTAAAGTCGACGCGAAGAACATCTAATAACCGTCTTGATGGGTCGGTATCGATGGTAACAGCCTGATGGTTTAACGTAAATTTAATGATCATGATTCATCAACTCCATAATATATTCTGGTGTTACAGGTATTTTTGTAATCTTTTTATTTATCGCCATTTCTATCGCTAAAGCAATTGCCGGAGCGCCGCCGATTAAGGTTAGTTCACCAGCGCCCTTAGCGCCAAAAGGACCTAATGCATAAGGATTATCAAGGATATAGGTCGACATTTTTGAAGTATCCAATGACGTCGGAATCAGATAATCCGTGAGATTCTTTTGCATGATTTTACCGTCTTTCGCGACCATTCTTTCTAAATAACCGTAAGCCATGCCTTGGGTAATTCCCCCTTCAGCCTGACCGATGATAATTCTTTCATCGATGGCTTTTCCGATATCATAGGCACTGACGGTGTTAATAATTTTGGTCTGGTATGTCAGCGGATCGACCGCTACTTCAACGACGTTTACCCCCCATGAATAAGCTGGATAAGCGTCACCCTGAAATTTCGATTCGTCCCATTTGATATATTCCGGCTGCACATACTGTTTCATAACAGTCTGTTCTTCGTTGTCTATCCATTTCGATTTTAATTCATCTGCGGCTTTCGCAACTAATCCGCCGACAATCATCATCGTTCTCGACGCTACGGTTGGTCCTGAATCAGGAACCAAATCGGTATCCGGATAATCGAATACAACCCGGCTGACGGGAATTTCTAAAATAGAAGCAACGACTTTTGGCAAGGTTGTCTTGATGCCCTGCCCCATATCAACTGCGGCGACTAAAATTTTAACGTTATCTTCTTTTGTTTTTAACAATTTTACTTTGGCCTTGATGTGCGTCGATTCACCAGAACCGGTAAACCCACAGCCGTGTAAAAATATGCTCATGCCGATGCCTTTATATATGTTTTCATTGGAATAAGCAGATACTTTCGAATGATATTTCGATTTTTCTGTGGCGACTCTGATTAAATCCTCTAAGATAATCGGATCGCGGAAATGCCCTGATGTCGACGTTTTATCGCCCTGTCTGGCAAGGTGTCTCATCCGGAAAGCAAAAGGATCTTGATTGGTCTCTTTGGCAATGTGATGCATAAACATCTCTATCGCAAAGAACATCTGAGGGGCACCAAAACCACGGAATGCACCATTCGGAACCGTATTGGTTTTAATCACTTTTCCCTGAACTTCTAAGTTATCGATCGTATACGCTCCGGTAACCGCAATCATCGCCCGCGATAAAACGACGCTTGATAAACCTTTATATGCGCCGCCGTCTAAAGTAATATCGGCTTTTAGTCCGGTGATATTATTCAGATGATTCAGCGCAGCAGTCAACTTAATTTTTGAAGGATGACGTTTGGTCGTCGAAAGAATATCTTCTTCGCGTTCAAAGATTAATTTAATCGGTTTATGTATTTTTCTGACGGCGATGGCCAGCTGGCAGGCGATTAAAGAAGGATATTCTTCTTTCCCGCCAAACGCACCGCCGACGACGGCTTGGATGACCTGAACCTGGTTCTCAGAACATCCTAATGCATGAATGACGGCGTTTTTTACGTAATAAGGACATTGAATTGATCCGATGAGAACAATCTTCTCGCCTTCTTCATAAGCGATGAATCCCTGCGGTTCGATATAAGCCTGTTCCTGAAGTCCCGTCTCATACGTCATTTCAATGATATCTTTCGCATTTTTAAATGCTTTTTTAATTGAACCTTTATTAAAGGCATAACTGATTACGGACTGCGAATCATCAAATACGGGTTTTTCTTCCTGATAGGTAATTTTAATTTCCCTGGTGATTTTATCGATGATTTCTTTATCTTCGCCGACAACCAGTAAAATCGGTTCGTTTAGATGATTAATCTCATCTGTTGCGTAATAAGGCATATCGTCAAAAATAATTTTAACGACATTCATATGACTGACGTCGGCTCTCGTAACGATTGAATACCCTTCAGGTAATGAAGGGACATCGATATGGGTTATTTTGCCTTTTACAATCGAACTGCGGACGGTTTTTGCATAAAGCATGCCTTCTTTTTTAATATCTGAGACATAAACCGCTTCGCCGCTGATTTTTGCATAGGCATCCACTTTTGGGATTGATTGCGATATATCTGCCATATGAACACTTCCTTATCTTTAAAATGTTAATGCCTTCACCGGACATTTAGAAACGCAGAGTCCGCAGCGGAAGCATTTATCCGGATCGATTGTAATGATGTTTGGGAAAGTAATCGCAAAGTAAGGACAAACGTCTTTACAGAGCATGCATTCTATACATTTATCTTTTATCAATGTCGGAACGACTCCGGTATAATCTACTGATTTATCGAGCGTCGTTGCGATGATTTCTTCAACCGAATTAAAACCGTATTTAACTAACGCTCCGGGGAGATCGTCAATGATTTTTTTATAGAGTTGTTTCCCTTTTAGCAATGCACCTGAAAGCATCTGAACACCCGAGGCACCAGCAAGCAGAAATTCGATGACGTCGTCGGCGCTTTTGATTCCGCCGGTGCCGATGACGGTTAATGAAGGTTCTGCCTGTTTGATTTTATAGACTGTGGCCAACGCCAGATTTTTAATGACCGGACCGCTGGTCCAAACGAAACCTGAATCATTTCCATAAATGATTTTGCGCTTTTCAATATCGATTTTCATCGTCGGGCCTAAAGAATTGACGGCGACGATACCGTTCGCTCCGGCATTCTTAATCGCTTTAGCGAATAATTCAGGCGAAGGAATATGCGGACTGATTTTCATGTATACCGGTTTGACGGTATGTTTTCTGATGGTTCTGACGATACCTTCAATCGTTGAAAGATTGGTTCCGACATAATGGGTCGAAACTTCAAAAGCATCGGCGAAACGATCTAACAAAGTAATCAGTTCCTCCATATCGCTCTCTGAATAACCGACGGATACAATCAAAGGCCTGTTTTTGATTTTAACGAAGGCTGGAAGAATTTCACTGACCCATAAATCGAGCGGTAATTCACTCCAGAGTTCACTATTCATTACATATTCTTTATCTCCGTAAATACAGGGCTTGGGAATATGAGGTAGTTTCGTCGATATCGTTTTTGTCACAACCGCGCCGCAGCCGCTATCTTGCATAAATTTCAGTTTTTCAAAATCGCCGACTAACGGTCCGGAAGCAGGCATTAACGGATTTTCTAAAAACAAGCCATTAAATGATGTTGATAAATTCATGATAATTCCCCCTTTTTAAGACGGTTCCATAAGATTTCAGCCTGATTTTCACAGGAGGCATATAAGTTAGTGAGTTTTTCATCTACTGTATAATTTTTAACGATAGCCTGTCCCGAACAATAGACGTTCTTCGGTTTGAAACTGCTGAATAAACCGAAAAACAAATGTCCGAAGATGTTGTTTTCATCTAGAGGCGTCGGCGGAATATAAGGAATGATCTGTAAATCAGCTTCATATTTTGCTTCAATCCGGCCGAGCTGAACGTTGAAAGTTTTCGACGCATACTGATAATTATTTATAATCATCTGTTTAACCTGTGAAAGGGTAAATCCGGTTGGTGAATTCATATAATGATGCATGAGGTAGTAGACTGCCTGAAATTCATTGGTTATAGAAGTTCCTAAACCGTCATTTCCGATTAATACGTCAATGCCTTTATCCATCATTTTCGGAATATCGGGCAATCCGACCGCATTATTGAGATTCGATGTAACATTCACAACCACTTTTGATTTATTTTCAGCAATGATATCCATATCTTCTTCGGAGATATGCACGCCATGAACGAGTAATGATGAATCATCTAATAAGTCATGACGTTTTAATCTTTGAATAACAGATTCATGATACTTCTCTAAAGCATCGGTTTCATCCATCTTACTTTCTGCCACATGGGTATGAACGGACATTGACCCTTTCTGTTTTTTAACGGCTTCAAGGGTTGCTTCTGAAAGTGACATCGAAGCATGAAGTCCGAAAAGTCCCTTGACGTGCGAACTCTGATTATTTGCCCCAAATTCAACATTTTCCCGAATACACATTTTCGTGTCATACCGGTCGCTTGTCTCAAAACAGAACACTCCTCTGAGACCTATGGTGTCGACGACGGAACGTTTTAAAGCCTGTAAGGATCCATAAATGTCTAACCCGGAAGCATGGTGATCAAACAAAGTCGTTATTCCGTTTTTTACACAATCGATCCCATAGACAATCCCTGAACAGAAGGTAATATCGTTATCGATCTGCTGGTCTAATTTCCACCAGAGTTGATCGAGAATTTCCTGAAAATTTGTGGGATGAAAAGGCATTGAAAGCCCTCTGGCAAATACTGAATAAATGTGGGTATGGGCTAAAACAAATCCTGGTAGAACCAGATGATTTTCGCAATCAATCAGTTCGTAATCATGATTGATGAAGTCTTTCATCGATCCGACCTCAAAGATTTGTTTATCGAATAAGACATAAGCATTTTTTCTAAAAGTCACGAAATCGTAAACCGTCGCATTGATGAATGCTTTAACCACTTTATTTCACCTCTTTTATCAACATACCCTGACTGCCGAAAAATTCTTTTCCTTCCGTAATCAGTTTACCTCTTAACATCGTTTTCGTTATTTTCGTGGTGACGCGCATGCCAAGATATAAATCATTATCGCTTAAAGAATGGCTGTTTCGGATAGTATAAGGCGTAACTTTCTGGAAAAATGCCAGATCCGCATCCATTCCCGTTTGGATTTTCCCCTTATTGTCGAGACGATAAATTTCTGCCGGATTTAACGTCATTTTATCGATGATTTTATCGCCGAACAGCGAATGCATCACAACAAAAGAGTGTTCGATTCCGCCGATGCCTAAAGGAATTTGATTCAGTAACGTTTTATGTTTAAGGATAATCGGATAGGCACAGTGGTCAGTGCCAATCGAATCGATATAATCGATTTTTTCAATCAGTTTCTGCTGGTCGGTCTTAGTTCTTAAAGGCGGTGCCATCGTATAAAGATATCCGTCGGTTCGTTCTAAGTCATCCTGCGTAAACACGAAGTAATGCGGACAGCTTTCAATGAAAAACGATTTATTGACGATATCTTTATATCTCGATAACAGTTTTTCGATGGTTTCTCCTGAAGTCAGGTGAACCATGTAAAACTTTCCTCCCGTTTCTTTGACGAACCCGGCGATTTTCAAAGCTTCTTCCGTTTCTGCCAGAAGCGGCCTTGATAACGGTAATAGCTGATAGGGATAATCCGGATTCAGATCGATTAAGGAATCATTTTCCACGTGACCGATGAGAATGAACGGATGATACGTTGAAAGCTTTAACAGGGTTTTAATGGAATCGTCATCGGTTCTGCGTTTTGATTCCGAATAAGTCGTAAAGATTTTAAGCGAACTTAAATTCAGTTGTTCCATCCGGAAAACGAAATCTTCTAGCGACTGATTCGGCTGACAAATTGTCGCATGGAAACAGTAATCAATCACCGAATTTTGAGCGTCGATTAACCGTTTCTGATAATTCAGGTTCAATTCCTCTACGTTTGAAGAGGGATCAAGAAAATCAATGATAGTGGTAACTCCGCCGAAAGCTCCCGCAATGCTTCCATGATAAAAATCGTCGATTGAGGTGTTGTTTTTGCCTCTTAATGCGAAATGGACGTGCGGATCGATTATCCCCGGAATCACATATTCATTCATGGCGTTGATGACTTCTGAGGCTTCAAACCGCGACGCAGATAAACAGGCGATTTTTCCGCCTAAAATATAGATATTTAGACGGTGAAACGCTTTATCAATCCAGACCCGTCCGTTAATGATAGCGACATCATACAAAGTCATCACTTCCTATTCAGCTATAATTTCGTATTCCGTAATCTCATACTTTTCAATAAAACGTTCAATAAAGACATCGCGTACCGTGAAATAACATAAGTGACTGGCTTCTAATAATTTTTTGATTGTTTTACAAAAGCCCTGTCCCTGAATTTCAAGTAAGCCGATTTCATCAAGAAATACCGGTGCAATATGGTTATTAATCATCTTATCGATTTCTTCTTCAGCCCATAAAAAGGCAGAATCGTTAAAATAATAATCGCCAAGACTGACTGATGAATGAAACTGCATCTGAAAATGAGGGGCTTTATACGCTAAAACCTTCGATTCGGCTGTCGATAATCTCATTAAGTCATATTTGTATACGTCGTTTTCTTTCATGGTTTTGACGGAAATAAATCCGTCGCCTTTATTGAGTTGCCGGTATAAATCCAACATCTTCGTGGTTTTTCCGCTGTTAATCTTACCAGTAATGAGGTACACCATCAGTGGTCTCCCGCATGTGATTATGATTTTTCTTGTCATGACTTACCGCTAATATTTCAGAAACGATTGAAATGGCGATTTCAGCAGGTGATCCCCCGCCTAAATTTAAACCAACCGGCGAATAAAAGTTCGATAAATCGACATCATTGCCAAATTTTGCATACGTCTGTTTCAGATAATCATTTAATTTGACAGGCGAGCATAACATTCCGATATACTTCGGTTTTAATTTCAGTTCGAGAATTTTATTGATGACATGATAATCGTGCTGATGTGCTGGCGTACAGACGACTACGAAACTGCCGGGTTTAATTGAATACTTTTCAATAAATTCGACAAAAGACATCGGATATATCTGATCTGCCAGTTTAAAGTTATCGATGACTTCTATTCTGTCGTCGATGACCGTAACGTGAAAAGGCATCGTCTTCAGAACATTCGTCACTGCCTGTCCGACATGTCCCGCTCCAAAGATGTAGATATATTCTTTGCTTCCTAAATATTCATAAAGCAAAGCAACTCTTCCACCGCACGCCATCGGTAAAGTAACCGTATCAGGATAGACTTGTCCTTCGGCTAAAAGATATTTTTCAAACAGATGTTCTTTGGTCTTAATCAGCGTTTTGCATTTTTCAATCGCGTAAAATTCAAGCGCTCCTCCGCCGACCGTACCGTATCTTTCACCATTTTCGCCGACAATCATCTTTTTTCCGACTTCAACCGGTCCTTCTCCTGTTTTTTCGACGACCGTAACCATCATAACCCTGATTCCTCTTTTCGTCATGCTGAGCAGGTTTTCATACAAATTATCCATATTTGACCTACAAAAGAATCGTTAAGATGATCGCCAGACCAAAAGTCAATAAAGAAAGAACAGGGGTAAGCTGTAATAACGGTTTATCAGCACGTTTAGGAAGATTTGATAAATATAGAACGCCGATACTCATGGCCGCGCTGATTAATCCGGATATGATCATAAATGACGTAACTTCATACAATGAAGAAATCTGTACAGCGATAAATCCGGTCGTTAACGCCTGAATTCCAAGATATCCGATAAACAATCCGCGCCAGACAACGCTTGAAACCGTCAGTAACGATATCTTTGTTAACCATTTGGAGGACGATAACGACTTAATGACAACCATCAGAACCAAAGATTCTAACAAAATGGAAATCATCGGATTGATGATTTTAAATACGTTATTAAACGGCATGAAGAAATTAACCGATTTAATGATTATCGCAATCATCCCTGCTCCTAATAACGACCACTGGTTCTGCGAGGCTTTATAGGTTCGGTAAAGAATTAAAGAAGCGAAAGGAAACATAATCGTTCCGGCGATTAATGCCGGTAAAAAGTGAAGAACATAACCGACGCTTGCTTCAACGATGCCCCATAAAGCACCATAAAAAACAACGATTGACAAATGTTTTAATAATTTATTGTTCATGATTTTTTCTCCTTAATTCCATTAATATTTTTTCAGGGGTAGCCGGTAATGATTTGATTCTGACGCCACAGGCGTTATAGATGGCATTCATAATCGCCGCAGGAGGAGTATCAATGCCTATTTCTCCGACAGATTTCGCTCCGAACGGTCCGGAAGGTTCGTTACTTTCCGCAAATTCTGTTATCAGTTCAGGAGTTTCCATTCTTGAAGGAATTCGGTAACTCATAAAATCATTGGTGATGAGTTTTCCTTTTGCCGTATAAACAACATCCTCATAAAGCGCCATTCCCAATCCCTGAACGATTGCACCTTCTACCTGACCTTTGGCCAGTTTTGGATTAATCGTGACGCCGCAGTCGACGACGCTACAGTATTTATTAACTTTAACCTCTCCGGTTTCGGTATCTAAATCAATTTCCGCAAATCCTGCCATAAAGGGAGGCGGTGATTTATGACCGACGTAACTTTCAGTTACCATCAGCTGTTTCTGATCACTATTGTAATATAAACGGTTTGAGAGTTCTTTCAGAGTGATGGATTCTGTCGAATTCACTTTATTAAAGATTTCACCGTCAAAACCGATTTCTTCTTTTGCACAGTTAAGCGCATTGGCTGCTTCTTCAATTAACTTATTTTTCATCGTTTTTGCAGCTTTTAAAACAGCATTTCCCGAAACGAACGTCGTTGAAGAAGCATAAGCTCCGGTATCAAACGGCGTTAAGTCCGTATCTGAAGAATAAGGAATCATCTTATCAACCGAAGTCATTAATTCTTCAGCTGCTATCTGCGCTAAAATCGTATCCGAACCCTGTCCGATATCGGTAGCTCCGACTAACAGATTATAAAAACCGTCATCGTTTAATTTTATCGTCGCCGATCCCATATCGATATAAGGGATGCCTGAACCCTGCATGGCGATGGCCATGCCAACGCTTCTAACGATGTGGTCATTTATTTTTTTGCTCGGATATTTATTGTTCCAGTCGATGAGTTCAAGACCTCTTTTTACACAGTAATCGAGTTTGCAAGTTTCCATCATCATCGCCGTACCTTCAGTACCTTCACCCATGATGGCGAAAATCGGACTCGTCTCATTTTCTTTCATCATATTCTTCTGCCGGAATAAAATCGGATCCATTCCGAGTTTATTACAAAGAATGTCAACCGCTGATTCTAAAGCGAAATTGCCCTGAATTGCACCGTAACCACGGAAGGCTCCTGCCGGGGTATGGTTGGTGTAGACGACATGTCCGTGGAAACGGACGGAATCGACTTTGTTATACAAAGGCAGTACTTTTGAACCAGCTACCATAAATACCGTGAGCGCATGTTCGCCATAAGCTCCGGTATCTGATAATACATAACAGTCGATTGCTTTAAGCGTTCCGTCCTTATCTGCGCCAACGGTGATATCTAAGCGCATCGGGTGTCTGGTATAACTTGATTCGAATACTTCCTTACGGGTATAAACCAAAGCAGCCGGTTTTCCTGTTTTTATCGTGACTGCACTTGCGATGATTTCACCATGGATAGCCTGTTTACCACCAAATCCTCCGCCGACACGAGGTTTAATCACGCGGATTTTCGAAATCGGGTAATTTAAAGCCTGACTGATGATTCTTCTGACGTGAAAAGGTGTCTGCGTGGCAGAGTAAATAATTAAGCGGTTCTGATAATCAAATTGTGTATTCACCGCATGTGGTTCCATCATCGAATGGGCCTGGGCCTGGGTATAAAATGATTCTTTGATAACGACTTCACATTTCTTTAAAGTATCTTCTACATTTCCGATATGCATGTGATAACTGGCACTGATATTTTTTTTTGGTTCAAAGCCGATAGGAAACATTTCATGGATTTCGGGTTCAGGATGGATAACGGAAACGTTATTCATCGCTTTTTCGAAATCGAGTACCGGTTCTAAGACTTCATATTCTACTTTGATTAAAGATAATGCTTTTTCTGCCGTGACTTCATCGATGGCTGCGACGCATAAAACTTCATCGCCGACATACCTGACATATTCGTCGAAAACAAATTTGTCGTGCGGGGATGGTTCAGGATACCCCTGACCGGCACGGGTAAACGGGCGTCTATCGAAATCTTTATGACTTAAAATGCATTCTACTCCTGTAAGTTTCTTCGCTTCCTCATCATCGATAGAAACGATTTTTGCAAAAGGGTGCGGGCTTCTCAGAACTTTAATGATTAATGCATTTTTTAAAACATAATCATTGGTATAACCCGCTTTTCCCATCATTAGTCCTTTTCCATCAACGGATGGAGTAATCACATTTACAGATTTCATGATCTATCCTCCAGATAATGAAGAATTGCGATATGCTGGGCCTGATATCCGGTACATCTGCAGAGATTGCCAACAAGATACGCTTTTATGGTTTCAAGGGTAGGATTTTTTAATTCGTTTTTCATCGCATATACCGTTAAAGCCATTGAAGGATTACAGAAACCGCACTGATCAGCACCTTCAAGACCGAAATAATGTGCTAATTTTTCAGCTTCTTCCTGAATTCCTTCGACAGTCGTGATGTGTTTGCCTTCTAGACGGATGGTTAACACAGAACACGACGGTACAGGTTTACCTTCAATCAAGACTGTACAGACGCCGCATGACGTTGAATCACAGCCTCTTCTGACTGATATATAATTATCATTACGTAAGGTATCGAGCAGAAACTCGCCAGCTTGGACATGATATTTTTTTAATACATTATTAACATACAGATTAACGAGCATTTGTAATCACCTCCTGAAGTCCTCTTTTAATATAGGTTTCCGTAACCATCTTCCGGTATTCGGCCTGACCCCGGAAATTAGATGAAAATGTCAGTTCATCAGCAGCCATTTTCGCTGCCTTCTCAATGATTTCTTGATTGATGACTCCTGATGAATTTAATAACTCACAGGCTTTGAAGGCTTTAGCCGCAATTTGTGGTCTTGCGCCAACGCAGACACTGAAATTCTGATTGTCTTTGACAACGGCAACATTCACAATTGAAAAGTCCAAAGCCGTCTTCGCTACTTTATGAAAATATCCTTTTGCCGTCGATTTTTTGATCAGTACTTTCAGCAAAATATCTTTTTCTCTAATAGCTGACTGTAAATACTCCTCTAAAGTGATAATCCCCTGTCTATAAAACATCAGCTGACAGTTCATCGCTAAAAGAGGGGTCAGTAAATCTGAGAAAGCATATTTACCGGCGATGGTTCCACCGATCGTCGCAATGTTTCTGACAGTAATTCCCATAATCTGTTTTGATGCTTGGGCTAAAATACCATCATAATACTTAATTATTGCCGGATGAATGGATAAATCATGGAGTGTACACATAGCACCGATTTCAATGAACTCTTTCGTTTCGGTGATGTCATTCGATACTAAATGGGATAATTCAATCGCTGTATCGATATGTCTGAGCGAATTTTTCATCCAGGCTCCGCCACCGAGCAGATGATTGTCTGAACTTAACATGAATTTCTGTAAAGCGTCATCTAAATCCTTAGCCACGTAGTAATTCTTAATTTCCATAAGTTTCAACTCCTCTTTTAATTAATTGTTCATGATCATTGATCGTATCGATATCAATGAGAATCCCTTCGTCATCGACGGAGATATCCTGAATTTCATAACGGTTTCTAAATATTTTTAAGTTTGAATCCAGTGGTTCTTCAATTAAAGGTTTGATTAATGCTTTCCGAAGAAAAATCGGATGTCCTCGTTTTCCCTGATACACCGGAACCGCAATCGGCGATGAAGTATTTAATAACGCTTCATAAGTAGACGGTTTAACAATCGGATAATCTCCCGGAAGAATAAAAAAATCCTCATAGACATGCATAGCCCCTTTTTTGACAGAGCTAAACATTCCATAAGGATAGTTTTCATTATAAATCAGATGAATGTTTTTTATTCCCGATAACAACTGCATTAATTCATCATGATAATGACCGGTAATGACGAAAATTTCCGTAACAAAAGGACTCATCGTCTGAATAGCGTGATGAATCAGCGGCATTCCCTGATAAATTAAACTCATTTTGTTCTGACCGATTCGGCTCGAATAGCCACCAGCCAGGATGATTCCTTGAGCCATAGTTCACCTCTAAAGCGCTTTCATTCGGAATGAAAAAAAATAGGTTCACACATGGAGTATTGTTACCTAGGAAATAATCATCTGGAGTAATTTTTGTATTTGCTATTATATCACTTACTAAGTAAAAATACTATCGATTATTTTAAAAAACATCTCGATTTTTGAACATTTTTGATATATTATCGCCCCATTTTTGTTCATTAATAAATTTATAAAACTGTAAAGTCATTAAAAAAGA
>CALEZX010000089.1 GCA_937928185.1 uncultured Caryophanales bacterium | reverse complement strand
ATTATTAATATTACTTCGAAAGCTTGATGCTTCACAAAGTATACGAATAGGCCTTGAGGCCACTGGACATTACGGCTTTAATCTCAAAATGTTTTTGGAAAAGAATGGTTTTTCATTCATGGAATTCAATCCAATCTTAACGCATAAGTTCTCACAGGCTCAATCGTTAAGAAAAACGAAAACCGATTCTCTAGACGCCAAATCCATCGCTGGATTATTACTGTCAGTGGAATACAAGACCTATCCACCTCAATCATACCACATGTTCTTTCTAAAATCACTATCTCGTCTAAGGAGTTCTCTTGTTTTACAACGTTCGAAGCATATTGTTCAAATCACTAATATCTTAGACTATCTTTTCCCTGAATTTAAGCCGTTTTTTAACCATAAATTTGGTGAAACTGCCGTCTATTTATTGGAAAAGTTTGGCTCGCCTTCTAAAATATCTAAAATGAAGACTTCCCATTATAATTCGCTTTGTTCGATTTCGCGCGGACATTTTAGTTATGCCAAATTCATTCAGTTAAAAGCATTAGCTTCAAATACTATTGGTATAACTGACCCCATTTTATTACTTGAATTATCTTCTATACTTCAATTATTTAAAGGGGTTAATAGCCAAATCTCAAAACTCGAATTTCAGATTAAAACGCTGATTTCAACGTTCAATTCTCCCGCTCAAATGCTTTCTTTCGCTGGGATGGATCCTGCTATTTATCAATCAGGTATTGAATCGAAAAAAGGCAAAATGGTTAAACGTGGTTCAGGTTATTTGCGTGCGACTTTATTTCAAGTCGCTGAGTATTCTCTAATTTGGAACCCTGTTTTCTATGATTACTATAAGAAAAAACGTTTAGAAGGCAAGTCCCATCTAGTGGCTTTATCTCATCTCGCTCGTAAACTCATTCGTTTGATTTATACGCTTGAAACTAAACATGTTAATTTTGATCAAACTCTTCTTCGTTAACGTTTATTAGATTGTGTAGCGCAATCTGATATTTCTTTTTCTTCTATATTATTTTTCCTAATGTAAATATTAGGTGTTTTGTTATAATCTCATAACATATTCATTTTATTTATTGACAAAAGATAGTTAGTCATCTCCTTAAAAAAGCGGACTGAATAAATTAACTAAACTCTGAATAATCCGAACGAATAAACCGCGATTATTCCATTCTTCTTCGGTAATTCTTTTTGATTTTTCTAAATCATGATAAAAACTGTTTACGACATCGGTTGTGGCTTCATTTGAAAATATTGCGGTAACTTCAAAATTGAGGTGAAAACTTCTTGGATCAAAATTAACTGAGCCTAACGAGCAGATGTTATCGTCGATAATGAGGATTTTCGAATGGACGAAATGATCTTTATATTCGTATATTTCCACACCATATTCTAATAATACTTCATAATAGGATCTGGTCGCGAAACCGGCGGTTTTCGTATCCGGTAATCCTGGAACCAATATTTGCACTTTCACACCGCTTAAAACCGCTATTTTCATCGCCAGCATCATTTCCGGTTCAATAATAAGATAAGGCGTCACGATTTTAATCGATTTTTTTGCGTGATTAATCATTTTGAGATAGACGTCTTTAATCAGACCGTTTTCAAAATCAGGTCCGGATTCAATCACGGTAAATAATCCTTCAAATAATTCTACGGTCTTATCAAGTGGTTTATCGAGGACTTCGTTTAAAACATAATACCAGTCTTTAACAAAGACGTTTTGAATGCTTGTAACGCCGTTCCCTTTGATTAGAACATGAGAATCGCGCCAGAAGCCGAATTTACTTGAAAGATGATTGTATTCATCCGCTAAATTCATCCCGCCGACGAAACCGACTTTTCCATCGATGACAATTGCTTTCCGGTGATTTCGAAAATTGACGTTTGTATTTAACGGGGTTAACTGCTGCGGATCAAAAACGGCAATTTTTACACCTGATTTCTTTAAATCCGACAGATATTGTTTTGAGCAATGCTTTTGTGATCCGAAATGGTCATAAAGCAAATAGACGTCAATTCCTGATTCGGCTTTTTCTTTTAAAACATCTAAGACCTGTCTTCCGGTCGTATCGGTTTTTATGATGTAAAACTCCATCATGATGTATTCTTTCGCTTTTTTCATTTCATCAATTAATCTTGGAAAGAAAACATCGCCGTTATTCAGTAGTTCTACATAAGTATCATTTTCGTAAACAGAACGTCCGGTCGTCTGATGAATAAACTTAAAAATCGAGCCAACTTCGTGATCATCTAATCTTGGCGAGGTTGGTTCTTCTAGTTTAAGAAATTCTTTCTGTGCAATCATATGTCTGGTTTTTATCAAATGCTTTGTTCTGAATTCTCTGGCAAAAATAAAATAAAGAACGATACCCATTAAAGGGTTAAATAACATCAGTAAAATCCAATGCGATTTTTTATAAGCATATGTCTGCTTAAGCAAAATCCGGAAAGTGATGAAAACTGCAAGCAGACCCATGATAATTTCTAATAGTAATACAAAAATACCACTAGGAAAAATATTCCGAATACTCGTAAAATTAATATATTGAACGACCACTACAGTATAAATGAACATCACTGCAATCGCCAGTGCAACGACTAAGAAAATCCTTTTCATATAATCCTCCAACCGAATCATCTCTTATATCATAACACAAATTCACTATTCTGTTAATGGATTTCAAAGAGACTTTATAAGGAAAAAAGACCCGGAATCATCGTAAATGATTAAGGGTCTTTAAAGGTAATATAAAATCATTCTATGACTTTTGCTTTTTGATAAAAACGACGGACTGAATCAATCGCACTTAAACAGTTTTCCTGGTTTGGATAAGTTTCTCCGGTAATCAGAATCGATTTGTTTGTTGCGAAAAGTTTAAACTGATAACGGCCGACTTTATCCTTCATGATTCGAAATGCGCCTGCTTCAATCGCTTTTTTAACAACTTCAAGACTTTGCAAGGCAGAAGCTTTGGTTGAATATCCGTTAGATTCAAACAGGACTTCGCCGTTTGAAGCTTTAAGATGAAATACAACTTCGCCGTTGATTTCTTCAAATTCGAATTTACCGTTAGGTGCAGAATCAACTGGTTTTAATTCCACTAGTTCTTCGCGGATATCAGCCGGATCAATTGAATCTAAATTATTGATTTTGTTATTTGAATAAAACTTTTTTACAGACTCGGCTGCGGATTGAGCGCGTTGGACAGATTCATAAAATTCGCCTGTCGCAATTAATCTTGATTTGTTTGCTGTGTAAAGTAGAAACTGCGTGTAATTACTCTTGTCAGTGTAAAATTCGAACACACCTTCCGCAACATTCTTTTTAAATGTCTCGATGCCTGATGTTGCTCCGGCTTTTGAAGCATACGCCTGACTGACTACGAGGATTTCGCCATTTGAAGCCTTTAATCGATATTTGAAACCCCCGGCTTCAGGATAGACTTCATATTTACCTGAATAGCGATTTGTCGGTTCTGTCTTCGGCGCGGACTTCGGGGCAGGTTCTTCTTTTACAACCGGCTCGGCTGGTTTTGCAGGCATTTCTTCTGCTTTTGGTTCGACAATAACGGGTTCAGCGGGTTGTTCTTTTTGAACAACTTTCACTGGTTCAGCGGGCTGTACCGGTTCGGCAGGTTTGATTGGTTCCTCATGCTTTGATTCATCCGGTACTTGCATCTGAAGCTTTGTTTCTGTCAATTTCGCTTCCTGTTTTGCTTTCTTTTTCCTTCTGAAAAAACACATTTTTATTCACCTCTTATATTTATTATACAATAATATAAAAATAAGAGAAGGGACGATAAAATTTTATTTGCTTATTATTTTTTTATCGTATTGAAGACGGTAAAGATTATAGTAATGACCTTTTTTTCTTAATAACTGCTGATGAGTTCCTTCTTCGATGATTCTTCCTTTTTGCATAACCATGATTTTATTGACGTGCTGAATGGTTGATAACCGGTGTGCGACTATCAGCATCGTGCCGATATTCATCATTTTCTTAAGCGATTCCTGGATTAAAATTTCGGTCTCCGTGTCGATGTTTGCGGTTGCTTCATCAAGAATCATAATGGATGGTTTATGAACAACGGTACGGGCGAACGAAAGCAATTGTCTTTGTCCGCTTGAGAAATTATTCCCGCGTTCGCGGACGATTTCACCGTATTTATTCGGTAAACGATCAATAAATCGATCTGCGCCGACATAAGTAGACGCTTCTACGATTTCATGATCAGTGATGTCTTCGTTCATCAAGCGGATATTAGAAGCAATCGTTCCGCTGAACAGGAAAACATCCTGAAGCATCTGACCGATTTTTGCACGCAAAGATTCAATCTTTATGTTTCTGATATCAACGTCATCAATCAGAATTTGTCCTTTTTGAATCTCATAATTTCTGACAATCAGTGAAAGAATCGTCGTTTTTCCGGATCCTGTCGCACCAACGAAGGCCACCGTTTCTTTAGGATTGACGATAAATGAAACGTCTTTTAATATCCAGTCTTCGCCGATATAGGCGAACCAGACGTTTTTAAACTCGATTTTTCCTTCTAATTCCGTCAGCGGTAAAGCTTCTTGGGTGTCTGTAACCTCCGGGACAGTATCAATGATTTCAAAGACACGTTCGCCGGAAGTAAAAGCGGACTGTAAAACGTCGAACTGTTCGGCGAGTTCCTGGATTGGATCAAAGAATTTATGAATGTATTGCGTAAAGGCGAACAGAACGCCGAAAGAGATGACTCCGCCAATGGCTAACAAAGATCCGTACCAGAAAACGATAATTAATGCGACCAAGTAAAAAGCATACATTAAGGGTCTGAAAATCGAAAAATTAAGAACGGATAGGGTATAGCCTTTTCTGAGTTTTTTTGATCTTTCTTTGAATTCATGATATTTTTTGTCTTCACGGTTAAATATCTGAATCAGTTTCATTCCGGATAAATGCTCGGAAAGATAAGCATTTAAACCCGAAACCTGATAACGAACATTCCGGTAAGCTTTTCTCGAGAATTTTCTGAAAACCATTGAGGCAATTGCGACCATCGGTACCGTTACCGAGATGTATAACGTCAGCGTCGGACTCTTGATAGCCATAATCACAAAAACACCGACGATGGTTAAAACGTTTCTGAATAAATTGATTAAGACATCCGTATATAGCGAATTTAATGTATTAGTGTCGCTCGTCACACGGGTGACTAGTTTGCCGATTGGAATCTTATTAAACTGCGATATTGAAAAACGTTCAATGTGATCAAAGACTTCTTTACGGATGTTAAAAATGATTTTTTGTCCCATAATCTGCAAAGTCATCGATTGTTTATATGATAAAAAAGCATTGATGACCATCGTTAAGAAGTAAGCGATAACGATTAAAATTATTCTGGTGAAATCGATAGTGTCTTCCCCTAATAAGTCGAGGATTTCAGCGATAAACAACGGCCCGATTAAATCGAGGGAAACTAATATCAGAACCATTATAATTGCATATATCAGTTGTCTGATAAACGGTCTGACATAACCGATTAGGCGAAGAATAATTGCTTTATCAGACATATTTCTGGTGTGGATACCTTCGATATCCACAACTTGTTTTTTCCTTTCTTTAGCCAATTACGCCACCCCCTCAATCTCGTCTTCAAGCTGTTGTTGCAAGACGAGCTGCTGGTAAAATGGCGAAGAAGCCATTAAATCATCATGTTTGCCTAAAGCAATCATTTTTCCATCGTCGATAACGACGATTTTATCGGCGTTCTTAATCGTCGAAATGCGGTGAGCGATAATCAGCGTCGTTTTATTTTTTCTAAGTTCTTTCAGATTATCAAGAATCATTTCTTCAGTTTTGGTATCTACTGCACTGAAGGAGTCGTCCATAATCAGAATTTCCGGATCTTTGATTAATGCGCGTGCAATCGAGATTCTTTGTTTCTGTCCTCCTGATAAGGTCACGCCTCTTTCGCCGACAACCGTCTCATAGCCATTTGGAAAATCGATGATATTGTCATGAACGTCGCTTTCGATGGCGACCTGTTCAATCTGTTCGTGATTATTTTCATCTAAAGCGAACCCGATATTATTTTCAATCGTATCGGAGAAAATAAAATTATCCTGAGGAACATAACCGATGGCATCTCGGACGGAATGAATCGGTAATTTCATGATATCGACATCGTCAATCATGATTTCATTTTCTTTAAGATTATAAAGACGCAGTAACAAATCCACGAGCGTCGTTTTACCTGAACCCGTTCTGCCGATAATGCCTATCGTCTCGCCGGCTTCAATGGTAAAACTGATGTTTTTTAAAGCATCCTGTTTTGTATTCGGATACCGGAAAGTCAGATTATTGAATACGATCTTTCCTTGTATCTGGCTAAGTGGTTTCGTATCTTCTCCGTCTTTAATCTCAACCGGCTGATTGAGCAGACTATTGATTCTCTGAAGGCTGGCTTTAGCCTGAGCACGCATGTTAATCAGTCTGCCAACAGCCATCATTGGCCATACCATCGTTCCAAAGTAAGAAATGTAACGGGTCAAATCGCCGATGCTGAATTTATCAGGATTAAGCGAATCTAGTCCAACGGTTTTATAAACTAAATATCCGCCAATCGCAATCATCATTATGCGAATGACGGTGATGAACAATTCGATTCCGACGTGCATCAATGTCGATGCTTTGATGTGTGATACGCTTTTATCGTAATTGTTTTGATTAATTTTATTAAAAGCGCGGATTTCTCTTAATTCGTTGACGAACGCCTTAACAACGGAAATACCGTAGAAATTTTCCTGCGTAAAATCGCTCATCTCTTCAAATGCTTTTTGACGGGCTTTAAATTTCCGTCCGGTAATGCGGGAAACAAATGAAGATAATAACGAAACCAGAAAAAGCGGAATTAATGCAAAGAACGTTAAAGTGTGATCAAGCTGATACATCTTATAAAACGCCAATCCTCCTAAGAAGAGGATATCAAAGAACATCATTAAACCCGGTCCGAAAGCCATTCTGACGGCTTCTAAATCATTTGTGAAATAAGCCATTAACGCTCCGGATTTGTTCTCCTGGTAAAATCTTCGAGATAATTTTTCGGAATGAGCGAACATTTTATTTCTGAGTTCAAAATCAATCCGTCTTGACGTACCCATAATGAAAATACGCCATAAAAAACGGCCGGCGACAATGATTATACCCCAGGTAATGATGTTTTTCATGTAGACTTTTAGCATTGCTTCTGTTAAAGTCTTGGCTTCAATTCCTTCAATAATTGATCCGGTAACATCCGGAATCAATAACTGAACATAGTCAACGGTAATTAACGCAGCGATGCCGATGAGAAAAAAGATCCCGTATTTTAAATAATATTTATTGATGTGTTTTCCAAAAAGCATATCATCACTCCCGTATTTATAACATAACAATTTTAATATAAAACTGAAAAAATTACAATTTATAAATGAAATAAAAACGTTGGATGTGGGGTCCAACGTTTTATAAATTTTGGCTGATTAACGTTTAGAGAATTGTGGTGCACGACGAGCGCCTTTAAGACCGTATTTTTTACGTTCTTTAACACGCGGATCTCTGGTAACCATACCGGCAGGTTTTAAAATCTTACGGTATTCTGGGTTAACTTCTAATAAAGCTCTTGTAATACCAAGACGGATAGCTCCAGCTTGGCCGATTAAGCCGCCGCCGAAGACGTTGACGGAAATATCGAATGTAGTCTCGTTTGCGGTGAGAACGAGAGGTTGTTGAGCATCAAGACGAGCTAATGCTGAAACCATGTACTCATTAAATGGACGACCATTAACGGTAATTTGACCTTTTCCAGGTCTTAAGATGACGCGTGCAACTGCAGATTTTCTTCTGCCGGTGCCACGATACATAACTGATTTAGCCATTATACTCCTCCTTATCCCTTAATAACCATAACTTCCGGCTGTTGTGCCGAATGTTTGTGTTCGCTACCCGCATAGACGAATAATTTTCTGTACATGTCGCTTCCGAGTGTTCCTTTTGGTAACATACCCTTGATTGCCAGTTCAAGCATTCTAGTTGGTTTTTCTTCCATCATGACTTTAGCAGTTTTTGTTTTTAAGCCGCCTGGATAATTTGAGTGATGATAATAAATCTTATCATTCCATTTGTTTCCAGTTAGTTCGATTTTGTCAGCGTTAATGATGATGACATAATCACCGCAATCCACATGAGGTGTGAATGTTGGTTTATGTTTTCCTCTTAATACTGAAGCAACTTCTGAAGCTACGCGTCCTAATACTAAACCGGTTGCGTCGACGACAAACCATTTTCTTTCAATCGTGTTTTCATTTGCCATATAGGTTTTCATTTTGTTTTTTCCTCCTTAAAATGTTTTTAGGAGCTTGTGGGATAAACAAAAAATGTACCTATAACATAATAGCATTTCGGCACATTTTAGTCAAGAAATATTATTTAATTGATAATCTTTTTTATGAAGTTTCCGCGGACCTTTTGTACCCCCGTCATCACCACAAAAGCCTTAGGATCGATTGATTTGATGATGGCCATATAAGTATCCATTTCATGAACGGAGATTACACAGTATACGATGGTTTTTGCTAAATTACTGTAGGCTCCGGTAGCTTCAACGTAGGTAACGCCGTGAGAGAGCTTATGAGCTAAGGTTGAAGCCATTTCTTTACCGTTATCGGTTACGATTTCAAGTTTCATGAAATTATAACCGGTATGAATCATGTCAATGACGATATTCGCTATAATTTGCGAGATGATAGTGTAAATTGCGATTGCGGGTGTAAAGATTAAACCGGCAATCGATATGATCGTCGCATTATAGATAATCTGATAAAGACCGACTGTTTTTCCCGTTCTGATGGATATGTACTGAAAAAGAATCGTCGTGCCGCCTGAAGACGCACCGTTTCTTAACAAAAGACCGTTTCCTAAACCGATAAGGATACCCCCGGCCAAAGAACTTGCAAGCGGGTCGTTTGGCATCCAGCTTTGAGTAATCGGCAAAGCCAAAAATGCAGAAATAATGACGACCGACACAATCGAGTAATAACTGAATTTTCTCGATAATTTCAGGTAACCTAATACCAATAACGGCAATTGCATAATCATCGCTAACAAGCCCAGATTGATAACGGTATTTCCACCCGTTAAATAATCAATAGTATTGACTATCAGCATAACGAGACCGTTAATGCCGCCGACATAGAACTTATATGGATTGATAAAAAACATGATACCGACGCCGATTGTCACGGAACCGATAATCACGTTTAAAATAGTTTTTATTTCTTTTTTGAAATTAAAATTCTTCATTTTTATTTAACGGAAGCCCCCGGTTCTAGTGCCGGATTTGCTTCAATAATATAGATTTTTCCATCTTGGTCGCCGCAAAGAATCATACCTTCTGACAACTCATTTCTTAATTTGACCGGTTTTAAATTAGCAACGACAAGTAATTTTTTACCTACCAGCTGTTCCGGCTGATAGTATTCCGCAATCCCTGATACCACCTGACGGATTCTGTCGCCGGTATTGACTTTCAGAATCAGTAATTTAGCGGCATTAGGATGTTTCGTAGCTTCTAAAACCAAACCGACTTTGATATCCATCGGTTCAAACTGTTCGATGGAAATTTCCGGTTTCTGAATGATTTCGACAGTTTTAGGTTTTGTCGTATTCATTCCTTGTTTGATATATTCAACCTCTTTTTCGGAGTCTAATCTTGGAAATAAATGGGCAATGGTCTTTTCCACATGGTATTGACCCTTTTCTCCGAAGCTGGCTTTATCCATTTCTCTTAATTCTGGTTCTACGTTTAAGGCATCAAAGATTTTACCGCAGGATTCTAAAAGCACCGGACGATAAAGAATAGTTATCAACCGGATGGATTCTAACAAGTGATACATCGTCGAAGCTAAAACGTCTTTTAACGATTCATCTTTCGCCAAATTCCACGGTGAAGTATCGTCGATTAGTTTATTGGTTCTTGCGACGAGTCTTGAAACTTCCTGAAGGGCATTAGAAATTTTAAATTCATCCATGGCCTGATTATAATTTTTCACTACTTCAGCTGATAAGTCTTCCAGTTCAGTTTCAAATTTGCGGTATTCATGGTTATGAGCCGTTTGACCGACTTCACCGTTAAAATATTTATTGACCATTGAGATTGTTCGGCTGACTAAATTGCCTAAGTCGTTGACTAAGTCGCTGTTGATTCTTTGAACGAAATCCTCAGGCGTAAAAACGCCGTCGTTGCCAAAAGCCATTTCTCTGACGATATAATATCTGAATGCGTCTAATCCATAGCGATTAACGAGCATTTCCGGATAAACCACATTGCCTTTTGATTTGGACATTTTGCCATCCTTCATCATGTACCAGCCATGGGCTAAAAGTTTAAATTTAATCGGTATGTTTAATGCCATTAACATAATTGGCCAGTATACCGCATGGAATCTTAAGATATCTTTGCCGACTACATGAACGACTTCGTCGCCATTCAGCCAGTATTTTTCATATAAAGACGGATTGTCTGATCCGTATCCTAAAGCGGTAATGTAGTTTGATAACGCATCGATCCAGACATAAATGACATGTTCAGGATTGCTTTTGATTTTAATTCCCCAGTCAAAAGCGGTACGTGATACCGATAAATCGTTTAATCCGGATTTAACAAAAGCAATAACTTCGTTTTTTCTCGTTTCCGGCGTAATGAAATCGGGATTCTCATCAATAAATTCTAGTAACCGGTCAGCGTATTTAGACAGTCTTAAGAAATAAGTCTGTTCTTCTAAAATGGTCGTTTCTCTGCCGCAGTCCGGGCAATGATTGCCATTGACGAGTTGCGTCGGCGTAAAATAAGCTTCACACTCAACACAGTAATTGCCTACGTAAGAACCTAAATAAATATCATCCTGTTTTAAGAGTTGTTCGAAAATATCCGCAACCACGGTTTCATGACGCTTTTCTGTAGTCCGGATAAAATCATCATTGCCAATCTTTAAGAATTTCCATAAATCCTTGGCTAAAGAAGCGATATAATCGACATGTTCCTGCGGAGTTTTACCTGCGGCTTTAGCAGCCTCCTGAATTTTTAGACCGTGTTCGTCGGTTCCAGTCAGGAAACGGGTATCGTAGCCTTTTAATTGCTTATAACGCGCTAAAGAATCACATAGGCAGGTCGTATATGCACTGCCAATATGAAATTTTCCACTCGGATAATAAATGGGGGTAGTAATATAAAATGTTTTTTTCATCGTTGACCTCTATTCAAATACTCTAAACAGTATCCGCTCTTTTATTAATTTAGCTTGATTGACGCCCTGAATGGCTTCAATAATTTTTAATGCAAATTCAGTCACTGCGCCTGCACCGGCACCGGTGATAATCTTATCAGTCCAAACGGCAGGCTGGTTGATTTTAATGCCTTTTTGCATATATTCTTCCGTCGTTGGAAAACTTGTGTATTCAAGGCCGTCAAGAAGTCCTAATACGCCTAATACTGTCGGTCCTGCACATATAGCAAACAGCCATTTATTCTGGTCATGAAAATCTTTAACAATCTTTAATACCGACTGATTACTCCGTAAGAAAGAAGCCTGTCTCCCGCCAGGGATGAACAATCCGTCATAATCAGACGCTTTTACTTCTTTAAGCATCTTATCGGTCATCACCTGAGTATTAAAAGATCCTGTCTGGGACTTTTGATTCATGACGCTGATGTAGTCTACTTGCATGCCACTTCTTCTTAAAATAGCGGTTGTTCCAATCGCTTCGATATCTTCAAAACCATCGGCTAGTAAACAGGCTATTTTCATTAAAATCATCTCCATAATAATATAGAATATTATATCACTATTCAGAGAAAAAATTACTTCTTTTCATGATATTCTTTATAGATAACGCTCTTAGGTATTCCCCGCTCGGAAGCAACTTTTTTAAATGCTTCGTTTTTGGTTAATCCTGAAGCGATGAACTCGTCGACGCGGTCGACGACCGACTCTTCTTCATAGACGATAACTGCTTCAGAGTATCCGCTGACGATGATAACCATTTCTCCGGGCATCGGTTCTAAATCTTTTAATTCCGATAACGTTCCGCGAATCATTTCCTCAAACTTTTTTGTGATTTCCCGGGCAATACAGGCTTGTCGGTCACCCAGTATTTTATATAAATCATATAACGTATCTTTAATACGGTGAGGCGCTTCATAGAAAATCAAAGTTTCAGGTCTCGTTTTTAATATTTCTAGTTCTTTTTGACGTTTATTTGAACGGGCATTTAAAAATCCGTAAAAAGTAAAAGGATATGGTTTGATTCCCGACATCGCTAATCCGGTTAACGCCGCATTAGCACCAGGAAGACTGACGACGTTATACCCTGCGTTAATGGCAGCCTGAGCTATTTCATAACCGGGGTCAGATAAAAGGGGCATTCCTGCATCCGAAACTAAACCGATATTTTTCTTTTCAGATAATAAAGATAAAATGACATCAGTCTGAGTATTTTTGTTGTGCTCATGATAACTTCTTAACGGAATCTGTAAACGATAATAATTTAAGAGTTTCATCGTTACTCTTGTATCTTCAGCGAATAGAACATCAACTTTCTTTAACGTTTCTAGTGCACGAAAAGTCATATCTTCCATATTGCCGATTGGCGTAGGGATGAGATATAACGTCGGTAAATCATTATAATAATTAGAATGTTTGTCCAAAGAATATCACTGCTTTCCAAAGTTGAAAATTGATAAAATTTCTTTTGTATATTGATTTGATTCGTCGAGCACATATAAAGGTTCAAGCATTTTCATACTTCCCGGAGACCCGTTGTTTTTAGCTTCAATTAAAACGGCATTCGCTTCTTTCCCTTTTTTAGGATAAACAAACCGTAAACGTTTAATCGAAAAATGGGATTCGTGAAGTTTAATGATGATTTCTTCCAATCGCTCTGCGCGGTGAACCATATTAAGCTCGCCATTGTTTTTTAGTAAATGTCTCGCTGTTTTTAAGATATCGTCGAGGTTAACTAAAACTTCGTGTCTGGCGACGGTCAAATAATCGTTTTTGTTTTTAATGCTTTCGGGGGTTACTTTAAAGTAAGGGGGATTACAGGTGACGATATCGAATGAAGCAGGCTGAAACCGTTTATGAAGCAGCTTGATATCGTCATGGACAATCGTGATTTGATTTTCCAAGTGATTCAGTTCAACACTCCTTTTAGCCATATCAAAAACCTCATCCTGAATTTCAATTCCAATAATTGGACAATCGGTTTTCAGTGATAAAAAGAGCGGAATCGGTGCATTACCGGTTCCGAGGTCAATAATTTGATTCGTTTTATGATAAATCTTGGTAAAATCAGCTAAAAGAATCGAGTCCAGCGAAAATGAAAACATTTCCGGGCGTTGGATGATTTTTATGTGCTGATAACCTAATAATTCATGAATCACTTCATCCATGGAATCACCCCGAATGTTATCCTTCTAAATCTTTTAATTCCTTATCACTGCCGTTTAGATCTTCCTCAACGGCTTTTTGTTTAAACTGTAAATCTTTGACGGGATATAATTTTCGGTTTCCTCCGCCGAAATCGACGTTAACGGTCTGCTCTAAGAAATTCAGCTGAACAACTTTACCCTGACCGTCAGGCGTATTAACTAAAGAATCGAGTTTAGGCATCGATTTACGATATTCTTTATAGTTATCATCTTCATAATTGATGCAGCAAAGCAATTTACCGCATAATCCGGAAATATTGGTAGGATTTAAAGAAAGATTCTGATTTTTAGCCATTTTGATGGAGACGGTATCAAAATCGCCTAAAAAGGTCGTGCAGCAGGTTAATAGTCCGCACGGACCGATGCCGCCTAATACTTTGGCGCCATCGCGGGTTCCGACCTGACGAAGTTCAATCCGGATTCGGAATTGATTCGCTAAATCTTTGACGAGTTCGCGAAAATCGACGCGGCCGTCTGCGTTAAAATAGATGATTAGTTTCTGGCGGTCGAGCGTGAACTCGCAGTTCAGCAATTTCATTTCAAGATTGTTTTTACGTATCATTTCTGCCGTTTTCTTAATGACTTCCGGCTGTTCGGCAAGATTGCGTTCATGATCATGGAGATCTTTTTCCGTAGCGATGCGGATAACCGGTTTTAAAGCAGAAACCAATTCCGATTCATGAATCATTTTCGGATTTTCAGCGGCAAAACCGATTTCTAATCCCCTTACGGTTTCAACAACCAAATAATCGCCGAGTTTAATATCAAAACCGGCGGTATCAAAATAATATTTTTTGCCAAGTTTGGCAAACTTGACGGAAATAACTTGATGTTCCATTAGAGCATTCCTCTTTCTAGTTGGGCGATGATTAGATCAAAGGCCAGACTATAATTAATGTTATATCTGAGACGGGATTTTAACGCGAGCATTTTTTCTAAAACATCCTGAATTGATTTTTGCGATACATTATTCGCAATTCTTTCAATTTCCGGGAGTACCGACTGATAAACAATCTGATCGGCATGTAATAATTTCTGATTGAGAAGATCTTTCTGAAATAAAATCATTAACGTTAAGAAAAAATCCATCGTCGCAGTATTTGTTAATATTTTATCACTGTTATTCTTAAAACATATGACCATTGATTCATTTTTTTTACCGGCCATTTTATATAAATCGATAACTGTATCTAATATCGTCATCAAATCTTTCGATTCAGCTATTTTTTTAGCTTCTTCAATGTTATTGGTGTATTCAGGAATAACGTTAGCGATTAATTGTGAATACCCTTCTTCTGTCAGCATCGATTTAATCAGATGGCGGGCAATCGGTTTAAAATGGACGACCTGAGCTCGCGAAACGATTGTTTTCAGCAACGAATTCGAGTTGGTCGTTAATAATACAGCATAAATGTCAGACAAAGGTTCTTCCATCTGTTTAAGCAATGTATTACTGGCTTCTTGGTTCATCCGTTCTGCTTCATCGATGATATAGATTCTCGGACCGTTTTCAACCGATAATCTAGAAAATTCCTGAATAAGATTTTTAATCTGATCTTTTTTTATCTGTTCACCGTCGGCCTTAACGATAAAAACGTTAGGATGGGTTTGATGTTCAATTCTTTTACAGTTCGAACATTCGCCGCACGGTTCATTATCGTCAGACGGATGCAAACAGAGTAACCGTTGCGCAAATAACAAAGCCGTCGCCATTTTATGCGTTCCTTTAGGGCCTTCAAATAAATAAGCATGACTTATCCGGTGGTTTAAAATGCCGTTAAGAAGCATTTTAGCAGCCTGAGGCTGATAAATTTCTAAGGTGTTAAAACGATTGATGACGCTCATTTTAACCCATCCAGTTTTTTGATTTTCGCATCGATGACTTTTATCGCGGAAAGACTGACATTTTCAATCGAATCATCGCCGTTGATAGCGACGATCCGGTTCGGGAATTTCTTTAATAAGGTCTGATATCCCTGATAAGTCATATCATGAAATTTTCTGGTTTCCAAATCGAGACGGTTAACTTCGCGATCGGCGTTTTTAAAAACGCGTGCTAATGCCACTTCGGGAACGACGTCGACGAAGATGGTTAAATCCGGTAAATGATTTTCTATCGCAAATTTATTGATTTCATAAACTTCATCGATACCTAAATCCCTAGCAATACCCTGATAGACCAAAGAACTATCGACATATCTGTCGCATAATACCACTGTATTATTTGCGAGCGCCGGAAGAATCTTTTCGACCAAATGCTGGCGTCTGGAAGCCGCAAATAACAAAGCTTCGGTTCTCGAATCCATTTCTGGATATTCTCTTCCGAGCAGGATATCTCTTATTTTTTCGGAGATCCGTATGCCACCGGGTTCTCTTGTGACTAAAACCTGGTAACCTTGATTTTTTAAGTGTTGTTCAACTTGCTTAATGACTGAGGTTTTTCCCGAACCGTCAGTACCTTCAAATGTAATAAAATAACCTTTCATCATGAACACCTGCTTTACTTATTCTATTATCTCATAAATGACGCGGTTTTTGAATCAAAAATATTTTATTATGTCGGTTGATTGTGTTACAATATACAAGAAGGCCGGTGAAGAAATGCAAATCGACATTAACAATCTTTGTTTTGCATATATGCATAAATTAGTCATCAATAATCTTTCTTTGTCGCTTAATCGAGGCGACTTTTTGGTTATACGCGGTAAAAACGGTTCAGGTAAATCAACACTAGTTAAATGTCTTTTAGGGATTAATCCGGTTCAAAGCGGAATGATTTTCTTCAATCATGAAGATATCGTTAATTTTAAGGACTGGACGACGATTGGGTATGTGCCGCAGAAATTTGAAGATTTCAACTATGAATATCCGATTACCATAAAAGAATTTTTATCGGTTTCTAGATTAAAAAGAACCAAAGAATCGGATGTTTTACGACTTTTAGATAAAATGGGAATTCTTGAAATCCAGAACGATAATATCAATAGTTTATCCGGCGGTCAATTACAAAGAGTCTTTATCGTTAGAGCGATGTTAAATCATCCAAAATTATTAATTCTTGATGAACCGACTGCTTCAATCGATAAAAAGAATGTTCTTTATTTCCGTGAAACAGTCAATCAGCTTCACGATGAGGGCGTTACCGTCATCTTAATCAGTCATGATGAATCATTGGCTAATTTAAATTATACGCACGTTTTATCGATGAGTTCAGATTTTTCATTTTCATTCCAATCCCGTAAAAATGCGGAATTAACGCCGGGGGTGAATGAATAATGTTTTTATCTTTTATCACTGATTTATTTACCCAGGAATTTATGTTAAGAGCATTAATTGCCGGTATATTGTTAGGAATTATCGCTCCGTTAATCGGTTCTATCGTCGTCATTCGCAGGCTGTCGTTTATTGCGGACACATTAGGGCATTTCTCATTAGTCGGCATTTCCATCAGTTTTTTCTTAACTTATACTTTCGGTTGGACGATATTTGCGAACAGGCCTCAGTATTTGGCAATTGTATTTTCAGTCATCGGCGGACTATTAATTGAACTGTTCAGGCGCTATTATAAAAATTATAAAGAAATAGCGATGGCAATCGTTATCAGTTTAGGTGCCGCAGTTTCAGCTATCTTCTTTTCTTTATCAAAAAGAACAGGATCATTATATAATTATTTATTCGGTTCCATTTTAACCGTTACCGATTATTATGTATTTTTAATCGGCATTACTGCCGTGATCGTCTTTGCCTTGTTTATTCTTTTTGGCAAGCAGATTATTTCAGTAAGTTTTGAAGAAAACAGCGCTAAATTCTTTGGGATTAATCTAGGATTGTTCCAGTTAATCTTTATCGTCGTGTTGTCGATCGTCGTTTCGATTTTGTTAGAATCCGTAGGCGTATTGTTAAGTTCGGCGATGATGATTATTCCGATTGCTGCATCAATGAAAGTCGGCTGGAGTTATAAATCGACGACGGGTATTGCGATTCTGTTCTCAGAATTTTCCGTTTTCTTAGGATTATGGATTGCTTATTCCTTTAACATACCATCCGGTGCCGCAATCGTTTCAGTCAATATCATCATTTTGGTAATTGTATCCATCATTAAAAGAATTGTGCTGAAGAGGTCGCTGAAAAAAGCACCTGAAATAGCGAACTTTGATGTCGTTGAATAAAAACAAAAAGTTAGTAAAACGCTAATGCGGTTACTAACTTTTTTTTGTTTAGTTATTTTTTAACAGGAATCCAGATTGCACTTTCATAATTCGGGTGCGTTATTTCGTGTTCATTACTATACCATTCGATATTGATTGGTGCAGAAATAGAATAATTGCTGTTAGGAAGCCATTCTTTGAAGATTTTTGTGTTTACGCTTTGTAATGCGCCAGGCATAGGTCCGACTGCATTGAAGATGGCCCATTCTAATGCTGGTACTTCAAACACAATCATATTCTTCGGAACATTTCCACCTTGGTAATATCCGGCAATCATGTAACGGAATTTACCATCCGTTTCATCATCATCGATGGAGATGCCAAACTCACCAATATGATTATCCCAGATTGCCTGTTCAGTTTCATTGCTTGGCTGACCTTTATCCATCATCTTTTTAACGGAATAAAGATAAGTATCCTGCCAGTACTGCGGAATTTTTTGATAAGCTGTTTCCATATCAAATTCTTTGACAAAACCAATAAACTTGAGTGGTTCTTTCTTTTCTAAACGATAATCCATTTCATTTCCTCCTTGAATAACTATCGATATTTTTAGAGGTAGGAAAACTTTGATACTGGTTGTATGATTCTGTATTTTTGAAGGTAAAAATCCGTGAAATCGGTTAAATGCTTTACTAAAACTCTCCGGGGTTTCATATCCATATTTGTAGGCAATATCGATGATTTTATCATGGCTTGTGCGTAAATCTAATGCGGCTAAATATAATCTTCTGTTTTTAATATATTCCGAAATTGAATAGCCGGTCATGAGTTTAAACCCTTTTTGTAAGTAAAACGATGATAAAAAGACTTCATTAGCGATTTCTTCAGGATCTTTTAAATCGTACAAATGTTCTTCAATATAAGAAATTGTACTCTTTATTGTTTCTAACCAGTTCATCTGTTCACTTCCTAGCCTCGGTATAATGATAACATCTACCGAAAAAGATATCTTGTCATTTTTTGCACAGTATTGTCTAAAAAATAAAACAGATTAATTATCCAGAATAATGATTTTATCGGGGATATGGTTATAATGATAGCCGACGTAATAACTCATTTGAGTTTCAGGGTCATATTCAAAGATAAAAGCAGGTTTATATCCGCCCCAATCCGGATTCATAAAAATGATTAAAAGTTTATCTTCGACAACCTTTAATGAAACAGGGGCGAAATCAGTTTGGCTATATTGATTCCAAGACTCACTGATGGCTTTGAATGTTTCATTGTTTTCCATCATCGTTTCATATGAGATAATAACTTTAAACTCACTATCTACTTGACTGATAGTTAATTCACCATTGAATTCTGAATATTCATAAGCGATATCATTCAGAACAAAATCAAAATTTAGTTGTTCTAATTTATCTTCCAATGAGTCCTTATACGCTAATGCTATGTTGATATCAACGGCTGCATTTTGTTCAAGGCTGTATGCATATTGATATTCAGAGCTATCGGTGGATTTGCTTAGTAGCAGATAATCATCATAGCGTTCAACATCAAAACTATCTACGGCAGGAAATTCCATTAACTGATAAGTATTTCCAAAATAGTGGTAAAAGATAAGGTTATCATCGATGATTGCATAAAAATCTCCATACTCATTGACCCTGTAGGGATAATTTTGTGAATTGACATAAGTTAATTTATCATAGACTTCTTCTTCAAAGATTACCTCTTTCAATTCAATATTAAAGAGTT
Organism: uncultured Caryophanales bacterium; assembly: GCA_937928185.1. GTDB lineage: Bacteria > Bacillota_I > Bacilli_A > Izemoplasmatales > Hujiaoplasmataceae > UBA5603. The sequence goes on along the minus strand of CALEZX010000089.1, from coordinate 1,444 downwards.
CGATTTTACCGTTATAACAAAACAACAAATATTGATCATCTTTAACATTAAAATAAGTATTTGCCATGGTGTACTGGTATAGTGAAAATGGATAGACCTCAGTGAATCGATAGAGCAGTTCTGTTTCCATCGAATATATATCTGTCCGGAATAAACCGATATCAAACAGATGTTCGTTAGACTCTGAATGCAGATTAAAATAATCATGATTTTTATTCTTATATTCAATCAGGAAATAGATGTATTCATCAGTTATTTCAACATGATATGGATAAGATAATTTACTAGAACTTATCCCAAGAATTTCTTCTGCTTTTGAAACAAAAGACATATGCTCTCTATTTTTAGAAAGATTATAATTATTATATGAAATATAGCCATAATCAACTTCTGGAAATATTTGATTAATTCTAGCATATCTTTCACTGAGCGACTGACACGAAACGTACATCAAACAAGTTATAATTATCATGAGAATTGATATTACCTTTTTCATAAATAACCCCTTTTAAATCATCTTGAAAGTAAAATAAATAATTAGTTATAATTGATTACTAACACTTATGATTATACCATGTAAGACAAATCAACAATAAATGATTTTCAAAAAAATAGAGTCTATAGTTTTGATTAAATGGAGAATAATATATCAATATAAATCAAATATGAAAAAAATATACCCAATAAACAGACATTTTTAAAAAAAGTTCCATTTTACAAGGTATATTTGTGGTTCATAAGGATTATATTTATGAAAAAGAGAGTTTTATCGCAATGTGAATGATCTAGTATATGAAGAAACAAGATGAAGAGTTGATGACCAATCCTAATGAAGAACATGGTTCAGAACTAAGAATTACCTTTACTGTTGCTTTCAAAATACATTAATTCACTGTATTTGGAGTTATTACCTGGAGTGGTTATCCATCTCCTAGGTTTGTACCCATAGGATATCATAGGTTACCCACTGATTAAAAACCATACCAATCCAGTCTTTACATGCAATTTTATTAGTAATTAAATCAAATCATATACTCATTATAAATAAAAATCAATAGTGAATAATAAAATTTTTTTATGTTGTGAATCTTTTAAATATGATGCATGCCAATCTGTATATTTTTAACCCTTAAAGTAGTTCAAAAGTGAATCTTTTGAAATTAGGAAAGAAACGTACATTTATAATATAACTCATGACTTTCAGTTTCTATTTGTTCCCACAATGGACAAAATATGTTCACATAGAGAAAAAATGCCATCGGATACCTTTTGAAAGGATCTGATGGCTCTTTCTTATGTCATTTTGAAATTTGTTTACATTCTAATGAGATAATTTAGTGGTTTTCAAGTGTCATTTTAATGAAAGCAATACTACCGTCTCCACGTGCTTGGAATTACTGCCATTGCTTGAATAACTACCAAATAATGTGTGAGAGAAACATAT
>CALEZX010000088.1 GCA_937928185.1 uncultured Caryophanales bacterium | reverse complement strand
ATTCAATATTTACATGTTATTATATAGAAATTATTAATTAACAATTAACCCAAAAGGAGAATTTATGAAAGAATTATTGTATTACACTACAATTCTACTGCTCATAGTGAGCAGTGGAATCACCATAGTGAGCGGTGGGTTGTTCCTGGAGGGATATGTATCCCTCCAGGAAATGAAACAATTTATATCGCTCTCAGCAATGGGATTGCTGGGGGCGATGTTCACCGCGTTACTATACGCGGTGGACTAAACTTTGCCCCCGAAAGGGGGCAATCTTTTCTTACAAAAATAAAAATTCAATATTTACATGTTATTATATAGAAATTATTAATTAACAATTAACCCAAAATTAAGGAGATCTAATGGAAACTTTTTTTAAAAATCTAGTATTGTTTATATCGGCCCTTGTCAACACATGGGCCATAATATCAGTGTACTTTTGGTGGTTTGGGCTTATAAAAGCTCAAACAGTTGTCACATCAATCGTAACGGCAGTTGGTGGAATTGCCGTTGTTTTAATAGTAATTTTAGTAACAGAACATTAAACTTCGCCCCCGAAAGGGGGCGATCTTTTTTTTAAAAAGTTTTAAAAAACGGGACTTACCCGCTAAGATAAGTCCCGTTTCAAGTTACAAGAAATACTAATTACACAAACATTGTATCAAGGTTATCACAACGAATATAACCAAGACCTTCAGTTCGTGGAACTTCAATCATAGTACGTGACCTGACAAAGTTTCGTGCATTACCATCAGTTGTTTCAGTTACGATATATAGAGGCATGAAAACTAGATCAAGAATACTTGACTGTTCTAGTGCATTTGCAGGAGCCTTAGTTGACAGATATAGATCGTTGTCAGAAATAGCAGAAGACTCAAGAACACGCATCTTAAGGAAGTTAGCAACAGAACCTGAGAATCCAAGTTCGCCCTGGACACCAGGAATAGAAACTAGCATATCCTGAAGTGAACGAAGCATAGAAGCAGTATTTAGACCAGACACAATATAAGTTGGATACATGTTCATATTGCGTTTTACAATACCACTTACATAAGCAATACGAGGAGCAATATTCTTGAATACATCCATAGCATTAGAAGGAGTATAATTCAATGCAGATGCAGAACTGGTATAAGTATTGAAATCAACTGTTACAGCAGCACCATTAGAAGAAATATCAGACTGTGCTGAAGAAAGGAAGAAAGCAAGATCATAATCCTTGTTCATAAGAATCTGACGTTTAATAGCATCAGAAAGAGTACGAGCAAGATCAATCTTAAAGATTGAGCGATAATCCTGAATATCTTCCATGGTAAGGTCAATTAGGAAATCTTCGTTCTGATCAATGGTGACGTCGGTGTGCTCAATCTTGGGAATTACCTTTGTACGACCAATCATACTAGAAACTGGTGTAAAACGGAAAAGGAAATTAGCAGAATTGAAAGTGATGTCAGAATCAGATGTACCACCATCATCATTGACAACGATATTGTAGAATACAATACCAGTATCCCAAGTAACATGACCCTGGAAAGTAGCGCGAACAGTAACACCATCACCAGCTAGGAAGGTAAATTCCTTTAGGATCTGCGCACGGTTGTCGGGACGGAAATTAACACTTACAACACGCTCAACAGTACCACCACCAGAAGTAGTACAGGTAATGGATAGATTGTCAACCATAAGATAACGACGATTCATCTTGAACTTTGAAGAATCACCAGCAAAAACATCAGTAAGCACGTTGTAAGGAACTGAAGGAAGAACAGTCTTCTCAACAAAGTCAGGACGAATAAGATAACGAGAAGTAGGAATTACTCGTTCGGTAACAGTTCCGTCATAACCAGTGGTCTGAGCATAAATGCGTGAACGTGGAATAGATGCAATAGGTGAATCTACGGTAAATACATTGCAAAGTTCAGAAATAACTGGTTCACAATAAATGTCTACAAGAATAGGAAGTGATAGAACAGTCCAACCAAAACCAAAGCTGGCAGCAGGTACGTTTGCAGCTTCAGTAAGAAGCATGTTTCGTTGACGATTACAAACGCGAATAACAGTATCGCGCACTTTAGGATCAAGGCTTTCAGTAAGAGCATCAACATAAGCAGTAAACATGCTCTTATCTGCAATTAAACGAATAGCTTCACTAGGGGAAGTAATCTGATCGGCGTGTTCTTTTAGGAATAATTCATAATTTTCAAAAAGGGTTTGCATATGGTCTCCGTTATAATTTGAATGTAATCTTTTTAGATATTATAGGTAAAAAACTTTCGTGGATTATTTCATCAATAAAACGACTTACTGTAGTATTTTCACAAATTTGTATTCTCTCAGAATCAATAAACTCTTTAAATTCTTCACCTTCACATAAAAGAGTTTGATCTGGTGAAATAAAATCATTTAAACTTTCTGGAAGTATTTCTAAAATTCGAGCATTTGTATAAGAAGGATTTGAAACAACATCATAAGTTACTGGAATCATTGGTTGAACTACTTTTAATGTTCCATCTGATAACTCTTGAATTGATCCTAATGCTCTTAAAGAAAATCCAAAATTAACATTATCTTTAATAAGACCAGCTAAATCAGGTCCTTTAAAAGAACTCAATGTTTCAACTTCACCAAGAATTTGACCGTTTTTAAAATCAAGTTTTCGAATAACAGCAGCTGCGTTTGATAGTTCAACAACAGTTGACCGTTTTTGTAAAGTTTTTGGATCTTCTGAAACAAAAAGAGGATGATCGATTTCCATCAATAATGAACGATTGCTTACTTTAGGACTAAGTTTTTCAACAATACTTTCACATATTGATTGGTCGTATACCCTTTTGTTCTGATTCTTTATATTTGCTTCTTGTAGAATAGTATTAAAGCAAATTTTAGGTTTTCCAGAAACAACTGATTCACTAAGAATATTTAATTTTTGTGAAGAAACTACTTTGGTTTGTTCATATAAGTAATAGTATTTACTCAATAGAACCTCCTGTTTCTTCAATTATTTATTGTTTTTTAGTTCTGTTTGAACTTGTAATGTTATTTCTTCAATTAATTTATTTGTAATCTTTAATAAAGTGGGATAGGAAAAAGAATCAATAAAATTTAGTACAACTGCTAAAACATCATTCTTAATTCTCAGTTGATTTAATTTATCGTTTAAGTTAAATAATTTCTGAGTTAGATGATATTTTTTAATTGGTTCTAAAGAAGCTGAGTATTCTGCTTCGGGATCTATTTCGTTTTCTTCTGATGGATAATCCTGCTCGTCACCCAATTGTTCAGCATCCAATTGATTTTCATTGTATTCATCTTGTTCATACAATGTTTGTTCAAAATAATACATTTGCCACCTATTAATTACCTAAATTGATCTGGTGAACCAGGCGGGTTATCGTTTTGATCCAATGTTGTTTTTACACTAATTTTTCTATTATATTCTTCAGATTTAATTTTAAAATCAGTCCAATCAATATATGGTACGTATTTTTCAAGAAAATAATACGGATCGAAAGGTATATTACCAGTCTGAAAAATCCCAAAGATATTTCCAACAGACGACATTGTCATCTCAATTAATTGGAGTATCAGTACAACAGGTGGTATTAAACTAATGGTATAAAATTCAGATGGTTTTAATTCAAATTGTTCAACTTCTGCAATTATATCCATTAATTTAACTAATCCTGCATTAACATTTTCTTGAATATCTACGATTTCTGTTGCAAAAGATACATTAGCATGAACCAATTGTTCTCGAAGTTCAACTACATCCATATATCCAAGATATGGAGCAGGTATACCTGAAAGAGAAATTAATTCCCGTCTATTATCTTCCAAATCTGCTATTTTTACTGATGGATCACCGACTGATGATACTTCAACATCTAAAGCACGTCTTCCATCTTTGGATAATATAAAGTGATCTTTATAATCACTCATTATTTTAGATATACTTTTAAATGTTGATAAATCTTCAATTGCAATTCGATTATTTTTTAATTCTCTTTTCAACTTTTGTAGAAGTTGACCTGGCATTTGAACACTTCCTTGATCGATAATCCATTTTCGACTAAGTGGTGCTCTTGATAATTTATGCATCACATTTGATAGTTGTGATAAAATAAATAATTTACCAGGAAGAAGTAATGGTTCGATAAGACTATTACCAAATGGATAATGTTCACTTGATGTAATATTAAACTGAACCATACGATTAGTTGGAACAAATCGAACTTCAATCGGTTTTAAATTTAACTTATCAGTATAAATATTTTGTTCAATAATAAATCTTTTTAAATCTGAGATTGTTTTTTCACTAAATTTCTTTGGATCTTTTTGAACCTTCTTTAAAATATGTCCAATAATACGATTCATTATTGCATCTTGGGAAACAATACCTGAATCTCTATTACTTGAAACATTAACTATTCTAGAAGTAATACTAGTTAATGTTTGTTGGAATCCACTAGTTAAATTTGATGATACATCTTTAGTTATTTCTAAATATCCTAAAGTAGTACCATATTTTGTTTCTAGTATAACTATATTATGGGGTTTATGAAATCTTAATAATGTATTATCAAACTTTGGTAAATTAGAAGTAAGATCTTCTTCATCATAACCAGAATTTGTTTGAATTACTTCATTTAATATTTCTTCAATAGTATTTAATATTTGAGCATCTGATGATGTTTTTTCTAATTTCGAATGACGTTCTATTCTAGATAATGATTCAGTTATTAAATTAACTGATTTTATATCTATTTTACTTTTTTCTTCATTTAGATCAACTACTTCAACAAAACAATCACCATAAACTAATTGATTGTGAAGAACTTGATTCTTTAATTTTATACCCACTTTAAATATTTCAAGAACATCTTCTATAAATTTTTTAACATCTTCAGATTTTTGAAGTTGTTCACTTGTTTGATTTTTATTAATTACTGTTCTTCTTAGTAAATACCACGATCCTGTAACTGGATTTTTTTGAATAATATATGGTTTATAAACATTTATTATTCTTTTTATTAACGGCACAGATTTATATATTTCGTCATATGACGCGTATCTTGACAATCGTTCAGTTGGAATACTGAACTGTCCTAAGATACTATTTAAATCTTCACCACCAGATTTGTTTTTCTCTTCTTTAAAAAAACTGTTTATAAAATCACTAGATATATTTTCAGATGTATTCGAATTTAATTCTGATGGGGTTGAAAGTAATCCATTAATAAAAGTTTCAACATTTTCAAGATCGGGATCACTAAAAAATCTTCCCAAAGGATTAGTGTTCATACAGACTCTTTCTTATGTTAAATAGAAATATTGTGAGATATTCTAGCACTAATATAAATAGATAATGATTTTGTAGTAAATCTTTTAGTTAATGATTTATACAATTTTTTTGAAATCATATTTTTCATTATATCTGAACAAGATTCACCAATAATCGCAAGAATTTTATTATTAAATAATCGAATTGAATTTAATTTTGAACTTGAATCAAGTACGTGTTGTGTCTTTAAATAATTAATTTTCTGTTTTATAATGATCTCACAATAATCATCAATAACACGATCTAATACCATAAGATTAGTTTCGAATTCATCTTTTGAAAATAATCTTTTATTGAGTAATACTGAAACAATTATTATGAATATTAACACACTAATTAAAATGGATAACTCAATAAACAAATTAATCAACCAGACCTTCTGTTTTTAGTTTCTCTAAAATAGTATCAATTTTAGAATTTAATTCTTCATCTTCAAAAAGTTCGTCAGTTTCTTCTTCACCAGAAAGTTCAATACCATTTTCCATAAAAATTTTCTTTAAAGCTTCTTCCTGATCGATAGATTCTGTCATTTCTTCATTCTTAATACTTTCATTAAGATCAGTAAGAAATGCATCGATCCCTCGAGCAGCACCTTCTTCTACAGTTGCTTCGACTAGTTGTACGAATTCACGGAACATAAAAAATTCTCCTTAAATAATAATAAAGTAAATTTCGAAGTGTTAAAAAACCCTTCTGAACCAAGACTATCAACGAATTGATAGTTGTGCCGAGCACGATGAAAATTTACAAACGTTAAAAAGTTGTTTTAACCAAACCGCTACTAAGAGCGGCTGCCCAATGGCAATCCCCAAACACCCTGTTTTTTAGACAGTATTTCGTTGTTACTAGATAACAAGAGTATTTGGGGATTATAGAATTTAATTTAAATATTGTTAGGGGTTGAAAAAACTTAACGTTTCGTCTAAACTTAAAGGAATTGATGGTTGATTAATTTCTAATAATTTTTGCTCTAATTCTCTTGAATTTGATGCTAATTCATCCTTATCGTCTAAATACTGATCAATATTTTCATATATTCTAAGATTTTCGGTACAAAACAACATAAACTTTTTCTTATCTCTTTTTCCTTCTTTAGCTTTTGTAATTTTAACTTCATAAGGAATAAGAGTGTTTTGTAAATTCTCTAATGCTATTAAAGTATTAGGATTACTTCTATCAATTTTAGTACTATTATCAATTGTATCAATTGCTACATCTGAATTTAAAAACGTTTTATTATTCGCCATACGACTCATATAAAGATAATCAGTATAACGAACTTTTTTATAACTATCTCCAACTAATGCATTTGACATCTCACCAGATAAATTTTCTGATGCTCTTGAATTTTGAGTTGCAGTTATAATTGGAATGTCTAAATTTACTGTTAATTGTCGAAGTTCATGAAGAATCTGACCTTGATTATTATAATCATCACCAACCTTAAAACCATCCATAGTTGGTTTAGCGCAATCAACATAATCAAGTACAATTAATTTAGTATTCAATTTATCAGTAACTCTTAATTGATCAACAAATTTACTTAAATCACCAACTGAAAATGTATTTTCATTACAGTATTTTACTACTAATGATACTTTATATTGTGTTGTTGTTTTTATTGCTTTATCTAATACTGAATCAAATATATTTACTATTTTATCTTTTATTGATGTTAAATCACTATTTGATTTTTTTAATGTTTTTATTTGTTGATGACCTTCTCGATATAAATCTTTTACTATATTATGCCTACAGTTTCCTAATATTGATGATATACGTCTTATTACTTTTGGAATATTATCTTCTAATGTTATTAATAGTATTGCATCATTTTCTTCAAATTCATCTATATTATTTATAATTATATTTCTTAATAAATTAATTAAAAATAATGATTTACCATGGTTTGAAGGTGCTGAAATTAAATGAATACTTGCTGATTCAAAACCATCTATTGATTCATCAAATAATTGATATCCTGTTTTGAAAAAACTATATGAATCAGATATATAATCAACTAATGATTTAGATAAATGATTAGTAGTTTTTCCATCTTTTAAAACATAATAATCTGATTGTTTATCAATTTTATTTAATATTTGTAGTTTTGATAAATCATTATATGAATTAATTACTAGATCACGATATGATTTAATTGATTCAAATATTGAACCTGTGCTTTGATCTATTGTTTCTGCTAAATGATCGTATAGTAATAAATTTGAAGATATTGATTTTATTTCATTATATGTGTTTATTATATTAATTATATTATTTAGATTTTCTTTAAATATATCTAATGATTCTATTTTATTTGTTATTGCCGTATTTATTATTTTTTTGGCCGCAAGATCTGGAACATTAATATATTGAAAAACGTTATCATAACTTACAACTGTTGGTAATGATTCTCGAATCGTAAGAATTGATGAAACTAATTCTGCTTGCTTCCGAATTTGCACATGATTTGGAAAATTATGATGATGTGTCGTTTTAACTACATCTTTAAGAAAATTTCTTAAATATTCTATTATCGAATCCGATTTTAATAAAGAAGAACCATTACCAAAGTCTGCAGGAAATAATGCCGTACCAACAATATCAGAGAAAAACTCTTCACTGGTAAAATTTGAAATAAAAGATCGTAATAATGACTTATTACCGTTTGTTTTTGCAACATTTGATACAAGGGCTAATGACATCTGACCTCCTATTTTGGGAGTTTAAATTTACACATATATTTAATTTATATATAAAACTAGAATTGAATTAATATAATAAATAGACATCATGTATCGCATTTGCAAAAACATTACTATTCATTGACGTTACAAACGATTTATAAAACTCAAACATATAATATGCATAATTTTCATTAAAAAGATAAATGTAAGTAATAAAATCGTCATAATCACTAAAATAACTATATTTTGTTGAATCTAATTGTGTTGTTATGAAATCAAACATATTATCAACTGTAAAATATTCATCATCATGAACTATGTTTTTTAAAAACGCTTTAAAATAAGTTTTTAATGGAAAATCACAACTACACCAATCAACATCTCTTTCTATCAAGCCAATAGATCTCAAATGATCAAAAATATGTTTCTGTATTTTAACCAGATAATTTGAAAATTCATCGGTCTCAATAAAATTTTCAATAATATCATAAATTTCATATATGAAAGCAAATTTTATGGTATCTTTATTTTTATCTAGAAAAGATTTTTGATATGTCGAATTAAAATAAGATCTCCATTTAGAATCAAAAATCGGATAATTAATAAAATTTGCCCATCTTCTTAATAAATCTGCTAAATGTGTAAATTTATTAAAATAATAAATATCATCTAATCTAATATTATTAGAAACATAAGATGATGAAACTTGATTAATTATATTAATAAACTTTTCAAATCGATTTCTAAATAAATATAATAAATAAAAACATTGTTTAATCGTATAAAAATCATTTAAAGCAGTTTCATGATAAATGATAATTTGATTTTCAAACAATGTTAATGTTGATGCATATTCAGTTTGAAGTATCCGAAGATTTTCAAAATCACTTAGAGTACTTTGAGAATATAATTGAAATGTTAATGAATTTAAACCAATAAAATCAAATATTTGTGTCGAATTAAATATCTTACTTAGAAAATCAAAAGATGTTGAGTTTGTAAAAAAGTCATTAAACGAATTTATAATTCGTTCTTTTAAATTCGTTTGATTAACATAATTATTAAATAAAGTAATTATATTAGTTATACTATTTACTAATGGTTGTTTTGATTGAAATGATGAAATAAAACTATTCGAATTATTTGTAAATCCATACTGGTGTGAAGTTATAATTTTAATTACATCATTAATTAATTCTGTTTGATGATTATTGACAGTTGTCGTTATATCAACATCTTGATCAAATTTATCAATATTTAAATTTAATACTTTTTTTAAATCTGATCGTTGTTCAAAAATATGATTTAAAAGTGATTTAAAAAAGTATAAATGAAAGAAACTTTGTCTTTCAAGAATTGAATATTGATAATTACTTATAAATGAATCATATTCTCTTGCTAAAAGATCTGAGTAATCTTGAAAATAATCTACATTTTTATAATTATAAATAAAAAGATTTTTATTATAAATTTGATCATAATTATAATAATAATGATTTTGAAATACCAATTCTTTATTTATATCACTAAGTGTTTCTGGTATTGTTCGAACATTATTATATTTTATAATCATATTATCATCAACAATTGAATTATGTAATTGTTCTACTGACATCGTTGATGAATTGAATATTTTATTTTGATTATATTTTTTAATATTATAATCTATTAATTTTGTATATATAGGATACTTTGGGTAATATTGTAAAAGATCTTGCGTATCACAATTAATAAAATCATATTGTGTTGACCAAGTTTTTAAATTTAAATTATCTTGTTTAATATTATTTAAAATATTAGTATAATCAACACCATGAATTTTATTAAACAGATAATATTTTGTACTAAGTGAACCCATTTTTAGATAACCTGAAGATCTGTTATTTTTAAATTTAAATCATCAATAGTTATAGATAGTGATTTACTAATATTATCTTCTATTGTTATACTATTAGTGATTGATTCATTTAAATATGAAACTTCTGAATTATTATATTGAACTATTATATAATATTTACCAACTTCTAAATCATCAAATGTTAAATCTTCTATTGTTTTTTCTACAAAATCTGATTGTGAAGTATCAGATACTAATATAAATTTAAAATTATTTTCTTGTAATGAAGTATCTAAATTTATATTACTAATATTTCCTGTTTGTTGTGTAATATAAATTTGACTGTTTGTAAACGTATCTGATATTGTAATATTTTTTGATGTTATTGTATTGCCGGCAAGATCTACAACATTTAAAGTATAATCTCCGCTTTCAAATTTTTTTGAATTAGTATATCCGCTTAAAAAAGGACCACTTGTAATACCGAGAGAATTTTCAACAGACCATCTATAATTATCAGTATATGAAAGTGAAGATGGATATATATTTACACTTAAATTCGGATCACTAACACCAGAAGTTATTAAAATATCTTCAGACCAAGCTCCAGGAGTCAATCCACTCAAATCTCTTAATTTAACAGAGTATGTCTTATCTTCTAAATAATCATCATTAAATAACAATGAAATATTTTCATTAGTTATTGATATTCCAGAAAAATACGAATCTGGTGTGAATGAATTTAAATCATAAATTAATGTAGTCGTTTCTTCATTATCTGATATTAATTGGATCTCAATATTATTACTTGTTGTAGGAACTGTAAAATTTATTCCATTATTATCCGGATCATATGAAATATCTGAAGGTGAAGTGTTCGAAGTTGCTGCATTTAACGCTGCTAAACCAACTGCTGCTGTTGCTAATGTTGCTAGAACAGGTACAGTATCTTCACTATTTATAGGACCAAAAAAAGAACTTGTTTTTACTTGTGAAGTTGTTGTTGTTTCTTCTTTATATCCAAAAGGTCTAAATGAATTAACCATACTTTTTAATGTTGGAAAAATTGCAGATGGTTGACTAAAATCATCTTCAAAACTTTTTATTCCTATATTATTAGTGGAATCGAAAATTTTTTCTTCAGGATTGTTTACATCATCAAAACAAGCAAAACCTTCAGTTACAGCCTCAAATTGAAGTGATATTTCTATTGATAATGGTTGTTTAAAAGCATTATAACTTGTATCATCACCACCACGTCTTATCGATATTGCTTTTGGTTGACATAAAGTTAAATTACTTAACCCATAAGACTTTAATGTCAGATATTGAGGTCGATGTGTTGTAAGTCCATTTGTTGTTGATGGTGTTAATAGAATTAAAAGATATGAAAGTGGTTTGATTATGAATTCATTTATTGCTTTTGGATGTCCATAAGGACTAACTAATTTTATAACACATTGTAGGTTTGGATTAAATGTACTATTGCTCCATATTTTCGGAAACGAAACACGACTACCATGTGTTAATACTTCATCAACAGCATTAATAATAGTTTTAAGATTTGATGATGGTATTTGACTTAATATTGATTCTGCTCTACCTGGTTCATTAGTACCTAATGATTCACCTAAATTATATTTTGTTTGAAACATTTGACCAATTCTTGATGATGTGACTGAATCAAGAGTTTCATCTAAAATATTTTTTTGATATTCACTTTGCATATCATCAGTTACTGTTGTTAAATCAGTTAGATAAATTCTTAAAAATTCATATGCTTCTAATCCATATCCAGCACAAACCTTTTGATAAAATTCAATAGCTTTTGTATATTCGATAGTTGGTTTTAAATCAGCAGCATTAAAATTTTCAATTGCGGTTCCATAAGGAACTGTAAATGAACATGGTATTAAATCAATTACACTCATTCTTTTATTTAACTCAGTAGTTATTGTTCCATGTGCATTATTTCCATGAATTTGATCAATTTCTTTTCGTAAAACAGAAATTCTACCTATTTCTAAATAATCTATAGGATTACTGGGCGTAGTTGCCACATTAAACTCCTCAAAGCTGTATCTATACATTTATAATATAGATACAGCTTATGATTAAACTGTCAATGGATTAGCATTTAAACTCTCACCAAATACAAATCCTTTACTTGAAGTATACATAAAACTAGAAACAACACTAGCAAATATTTTATCAATTACATCATTAAATATTGGGTCCATTTCTTGTACGTAATTTTCTCTTTTTGTTGTAACTTTTGGTGGAACTTGTGGTGGGTTAGCTACAACCACTGGTTGTTTATTTTCTTTCTTTTGATTCATCTGTACTGCTTGTTTGCCAGTGTCTTGTGATTTTGGTTCTTCATTCTTTTGTACTGGTTGTGGAGCTGTTTCTGTTATATCATTTTCACCAACATTTCCTATTTCACTTTGATTTCTTTTTGTTGGTTTTGGAATTATGTCCATAGCTGATGCATAATTAATACTAGGAGTTGATGAAGAAAATGGCATTGTTCGTTCTATATTTTTATATAGCTCTTTATAAGTTACCGGTTGTCCATTTTTATAAGCAATTGATGGGTTGCTATTTGCAAAACTAGAAAATCCTAATAAATCATCTATTTTTCTATCTGGGTTTACTTTTAATTTTGCAAAAAAATCTTTAGCTCTACCAGAACCCATAAAATGTCCAGCATACATTGCAAGAGGATCACTTCTACCAATAGTTTTTGCATTATCTATAGCATATCGTGCAGCTGCTTCAGCATTAAGATACGGATTTCTCCTATCTTTCCCTGGATAATATTGATTCCACGTACTATCTATGAATTGATAAAGTCCTGTCGCACTAGAAGTCGGTGCCTTAATATTTGGATCAAAACCACTTTCTCTTGCTGCCATCGCCATCATATAATCCATAGGAACATTGTATTTATTACTAGCTTGCTGAATAGCATCGTATACTGTATCTGATAGTTTATAATCTTTACCAGTTGGAGCTTTATATATTAAAGTTCCATTTTTATTTCGCCTTAAAGAGATACCAGATTGTTGAGGTGTCGTTGGGACTGATGTTGGTTCTGATGTTGGTTCTGTTGTGTTCGATTGTTTTTTATTATTTTCAAGATATTGTCCCACAGCAGAATGATACATCCTTTTTACCATATCAGATACACTCTCATTATTTTTAACAGAGGGTGTCGTCGGAACTGATTCTGATTTAGGTGTCGTCGGAACTGATTCTGATTTAGGTGTCGTCGGAACTGATTCTGATTTAGGTGTCGTCGGAACTGATTTTGGTTCTGGTATTTTTCCACCAAATGACCCACCAGTTTTAGCAGTTGAACCGTTTTTATAGGCGTCAGATAAATATATTAAACTACTTGTATCTTCAAAATTATCGCTACCAATTAAACCAAGTTTATCAAGAATTCTTTTAAAAGATTTCCACTTATTTCCAAAAATTCTTGAAAAAAAAGTTTCTTCCTTCATATTATCTATTTCTTCTAACTGTTTTTCTATTACTGTTTTTTCTTTTTTATCAGATTTTTGGATAAGTCGTTCATACAATACTTTAATAATTCCTATAGAAATGCCTATTCCAGGAACCAACATGAGCATATTCATTGGATCTTTTGCAAATTTTTTAAATTCTTTCCAATAAACAACTATTGGGTTTTCAACGTTTTTATCAGACGGTGCTGTAAAATAATCATATATTGATTTAATAATACGTAATGGCGCTCCAATATATGGAACCGTTGTCAATGCTCCAAAAACATCAGATCCCATTTCTTTAAACTTTTTCCACATTCTCGTGATAAAAGAATCACCTTCTTGTACATCTTCTGCTGGTGCTGTTAAATAATCATATGCTTCTTTTATTTGTTTAATTACTGGTAGTTTTGTAAAATACGAACCAATATTAGATAATTTATCAGATATCCAATCTCCAACATTTGCCATTGATTTATATATTAACTTTGCTGGAACTAAACCAAAAGTTAAACCAGATAATACTCCCGCAAAACCAGCACCTAATTTATGAAAAAAAGTAGGTTTAACTTGGTCTGTGATTTCAGCTGCGTTTTTCCATCCTTTTATTGCATCGTAACCACCGAACAATACATTTATAAATGGAATTCTTTTAAAAACATTTAAAAATAATTTAGCTGGAAATTTAATTGATTTACCTAACATTCGAACTATTTTATTTTTAGAAAGTCCTTCAAAAACATTCTTAAAAACACCAGTAAACATTTGACCTACTTTAGTTTTAGTAAATGTTTTTACTAAACCTGTTAGAAGACCAGCAGTAAAAACTTTTCCTACTGGTGTAATTAGTGTTCGAAGAGTTTTTTTAAGAAAACCACCAGCCAATATACCACCAGCTGCACTAGCACCTGTAAATAACCCACTAAATAACCCACCAATTAATCCATCTTTACTAAAAAGTTTACTAAATAAAGATGGTTCTTTATTTTTCTTATTTTTCTGAAATATATAATATTCGTGAATATCACGAAGATAATATACTATTTTATCATTAATTGTTTCTTTTAATTCAATAATATTAGATAAAAGTTTTTGTTCTCTCTGTCTAGTTTGAAGAACATCTAATCTTTCTTTAACATAATTTTTTTTAGAATTAGAAATTATAAGTCTAAGATTACCATTTGTTACATAACAACACTCTTCTAATATATCAGTAATATTATCTAATCTTGTTACAATAGAATCACTTGAAGTTAAAACAGCAGTACCATCAGCGTATTTCTTTTGTGTTTCATAATAATCATCGGCAACCTGAATACGTTTTCTAGAAGATGAATTACAACATTCGGTTATTGCATCATAAATATTAGTTAATTTATAATCTTGAGACATTGAAGCATAATATAATAATTTATCACCAGTAGTAACTCCATCATCATTTAAATTAGCTGATAATGAATTTAAATTAGAAGTCATTGATGGTGTAAATGATATCTTTTTACTTTTAGATGTTGTAGTTTCTTCAGAAGGAACTACTTTATTTAAAAGTTTTTCCATATCATTTATAATTTGTGATTCACGTCCAGATTGCTCTTTTTGTCTAACTGTTTTAATAAATTGTTGTGCTTCTTGTAATCTTTTTTTATCTATTGTTTTACCAAGAATTATTGATGTTATAACACCACCTATAATACCAACACCACCAGTCAATAAACCACCAGCAATTGCTGGTAAAGCCATTGAAAGTACTCCAGCTGCACCAAGTAATGATGCCCTAACAGTTTGTGCTTCAGCACGTCCACGTTCTGAACCAAGTGTTGTTGCTTCTTCTTCACCAAGACCAGAAACTTGTGGTGTTCGTTTACCAATTCTTCCTTTAACTCTCCTACTTAATTCTTCATTATAACCAACAGTACCTTTTCTATAACCTTCTTCATTTAATCTTTTATCAATTTCAGAAACTTTTGCAAATACTTTTTCTACTCTATTTAATTCTTTTTGATATCTTTCTTCAGAACTTCTTCCAAGAAACATATCAGTTACACCACCAAAAGTAGATGTAATACGACCTACAAATGATTTCTTATATATATCATTCAATGCACGAGTAATCATATAAGAATAAGTATCATCATCTGTAAATTGACCTGTTATTGGGTTATACACTCTAGCTTTTGATTTAGCAATTTCTTCTATAAATTTATTATCTGGATTTATTTTTGCAATCGTCTCAAGAAGTTGAACCATTCTTGTTTGAACTTTTAAACTACTAAATGCTGTATGTTCAATACGTGCTAATAAGTTTGGAAGAGCTTGTCCAACAAATTGATTAGCTTTTTCAGCATCTGTTTTATAAATACCTGCTTTTTTCTCAATTTCTTCTGGTGATTGTAACTTAAAAATACCACCAGTAAAAAAACTTCTAATCCCAACATCTATTTTTTCAAATAATCCAGCTATTTTTGAAAATATAGAAAATGGTGATTTAGCAATATTAAAAGCAGTTTTCCCTATATTAAAAAGAGCATTTAATCCAGGAATTTCTACTATACTTTTTCCAGTATTTTTTAATACACTTACTATAGTCTTATCATTTGAAACATCTTGACCAAAAGACAGAGTTTCAGATAATCCAAGCATTTTTCGTATTGACATTGTTTCTAATACACTTTGTTTTGTTAAATCTCCAATCCAAGACATGACATTTAACATTTTACCTTCATATGTATTAGCATATCTTAAAACATCAACACTTCTTTTACCTAATGCTTGTGCTACACTATATCCAATACCCGCCATTTCGGCGTTATGTTTAGTTTGTGCTTTTTCTTGATTTAATGCTTTCTTATCAAATGGAGTACCGATAAGTTTCTTAACATTAGATGGAGAATATCCAGTAAAAACATATCCAAGAATTTGAGAAATTGGATCGTGTTTATAAATAGCATTTGCTAATTTTGTTTTACGACTTCTATTATCTGTTGTATCATCTTCAGAATAATGTTTAAAGTCTAAAACTGATTTATGTATAGTTTCTAATAATCCATGAATACCAGACAATAAATATAATTGCATTTGTCTGGCAGGATCTTGTGTTACTCTTCTAATTTGTGATCTATATTTAGTAGTAATTCCAGAAGGTAAAAAAAATGATTTTGATTTAAAATCATCAAATTCTTGATCAGTCTTTCTAGAATCTTTAATTAATTTATATAACCCACCAACTGTTGCAGCAGTAATGCCAACTCCCATAGTTAGCGGATTTGAGGCTACATCAAATGTAGATGTAGCCATTTGTTTTAAAAGTTCTTTATTAATACCAAACATTCAATAACTCCTTACTCAAAAAAAGGAGAAAAAAATCCTGAAATATCTATTATATCTTTTTCGTTTCTAAGTTTTTGACTTTCAATTTTAGTAATTGCTTCTAATTCAGATTCACTATATAATTGGGGCAAATCATCATCAATCATTGATGGTTTTTCTTTTACTTCTAAAAATGATTTATAAGTATCGAAAATAGTATTTTGTACTGTTTCAACACCTAATTTTATTAATGGCATAATTTCTAATGCTTTCATTTTTCTTACATAAGCACAAAAACTAGCTGCCATAAATAAATCTGAGAAAGTATCAGATGATATATTACCACCTCTACTTCTTTCTATTGCACTCATTTGATTTATTAAATCTTGTGATTTAATAACAGTTGGATTTTCTTTTAAAATCTCAGTTAAACATCCAATCATTAAATCCTTACTTATTCCTGTTGTTGAAATACCCCATTCTTTTTTATTTGATTCTCTATAAATATATTGTGAATAAAATATATCTTTTATGTTTAACAAATATTCTATGGGCGCAAGACCTATCGTATTATTCTCAATTGCGATTATAATATTGTGTTGAACTTGCTTAAATAACCATCGAAAAACAAAATCAATAACTTCACCATATTTAGTAAATGATCCTAACCGATAATTAAATTCAGCAATTTGTTGAAAATTTGCAAATGAAAATATTTCAATTGAATTATAAGCGCCACTTAAAGATCTTGCGGTATCAACTCCAATAATATAATAATCATTTGGATTCAAATCTTTTTCATAAACAACTAAATTGGTTTCATAAGGACAATTAACAGTTTCAATACTTTTTGAACCTTTAAATTTAGCTAATAAATCATCATCAAAAATACAATTTGATGATCCCACAAATGCTAAATCTAATTCTTGATTTATTTTACGTTGATCAGATAATTCGCGACATTGTTCTCGATACCATTCATCATTTTTAGTCGGATCTTCTGTCCAATGATATTTTACTTTAACAAAACCATTTTTACTTGGATCATTTAAAATAGGATCAGGATCGTCAATCCATTTTTCTATTAATGGATTATCATCATTAGTATCAAAAAGTATATCAGATTCAACACCGTTACTCCATCTATTATAAAACCACTCGCCAGTTCCTTCGATACCATTAGGAGTTGTAGTAATAAGTATAAAATATGGATAATTATTTTTTCTTGCTTGTTCTCTAGCTTTAGAAAGAATCTGTTGGGCAGAACCGAATATTTCACCCATATCCGGAATGTGTGCCGCTTCGTCAACGTATAATATTGGTGATGTTAAAGAACGTGCAATTGTGGATTTTGTATGTACTGTTGTTGGATAATAAACAGTTATAATAGATCCGTTTGCAAACTCTGCATACGTTTTAATATCGCTTTTTGAAGTTAGATCTACTCGAAGAAATGGTGGAAGTTCATCATTAATAAATTTAATGGTTTTTAAATTCTTTAATGCAGCATCTTTACGAAGATTAAGAATAATAGCATTATTTCTGAAATAAAAATTATTGGCCCAAGATATTAAACCACCAGAAATAGTACTTTTACCAAGCTGCCTGGTTGCCATTAATTGACATTTATGATGTTTATAAATTACTCTTACAACACGTCTTAGTTTTGGATGAAAATTTTTTCCTTCACTATATGACGAAATTCCACCAATTATTTCGAATTTAACATATTTATGAATGTAATAGAGTGGATTTTCTCGACATCTTTTCCACTCTATTATCTCATTCTCTTTCAAATTAAAATTCTTAGTATCTCTTTTTGACTGTAATATTTTATATCCAATTTTACGAATTTCATCTGTATTTTGACGCAACATAATTTCTTTTTCTATTTATGAAAGAATTTCAATTTTAAGTCCGTTGATATCCCACCACCAATAGGTAGAAGTATATTCAACTGATTTAATTTTATCATTTAAAAGATACAAATAGTCAGTTTCTGAAAGAACTTCTATTCCGTTATTTACAGAAGTTCCATAATTATCATAACAATCTATTATTACTGATGTTATGTGTGGACTATAATCATGAATTAAATCAACTACTTGAGATGGATAAAATGTTATATCAACACCAGATGCTTTTGTTTGAAGATATTGAGATACTATCAAATATATATCTTCTAAATGATCAGAGAAATTTAAATTAGTAGTGTCATATCTCAACTTAATATTCATATTTAATGGTAAAACAAGTGGAGTATCATATGCTTGTTTAAGTAATCTTGAACAAACATAACTATCACAATAAATAGTATTAAGGAACCTTGTTTGTACTGAATCCGTTTGCATTCTATTTTGATTTAAATTCGAATTGATAATATAATCAAAAATTTGTGCATACACATAATCTTTATTTTCATACTGTAAACCATCTTCATCTTCAAATTGATCTGTTCCTAATACTGGTATATCTATTATATATTTATTTCCTTGTTCATCAAAATAATTATGAAGTGTAAGTTGATCTTTTATCATATATGCTTGTTTAAATAATGGTGTTGATCCTGAAAAAACAAATTCTCCATCTCTATAACACTCAATCAGAATTTTCGAATCATCTATCATAAATCCATCATATGAGTGTTCAAATGAATCATTTTCTTCATTATAAACAGTATCTATAAATGTATTATCAACATTATATACTTTTAATTTAAATGAAAAAACGGTTATTGATTGGTTTGATTTTAATTGAATGTTTGTTATATTATTAGTTCGATCATAAATTAAATTCAAATATAAATTAGGAGTTAATATATCCGAATAATTTGGATCTACAATAATATATTGAATGATATCTTCTAATAAATAATAACCTTCAAACCAATCAAAAAATTTATTATATTTATAAATAAAAGGACTAAAAAAATCTATTACATTTTCATAATAAACAATTACATCACTATTCGTTTTATCAAATAAAGAATCTAATCTTAAATAAAGAACATTATTAATAATCGCATAAGATCTTTCTATTAATTGATCTAAGCTGGTTGTAATGATTTTATTTAATAAAACGCCATTATATAAAATTCTATAAGGTTCTTTCCAAAATACCTTATTCACAACATAATATGTATTTGAATATAATTCTAATCTATTCCAATCATAAACATCGTTTGTTAAATTATATGAGTGTTTTAGATCGACTGTAAATGATGGAAAATTTATTTGTTCAATAATACTATAATTTGTAGAAACTGTTCCTGAAGTCCCTTCTTGACCTTCATCAATAAAATAAATTTTACCATCAATCGTTAATTGATCTTTTGGAATAACCCAATATTGATTATACTGATTAGTTCTGCCATAAATTATATAATATTCAGCACTATCAATAGGGTCCCACGAAACAACAATTGCACGCTCATTATTTGAAACTGTTTGTATAATTGGATTTGTTGGTTTTGATTTAAAAAATTTATCAATAGCTACTATTTTATAATAATATCTACCAATAGTTAATGTGCTTGTTGTATAATACTGAACTTCACTTGAAATATTTTTAATTAAACCATCAACATCATAATTAACACATTTATACATATAATTACTGGTTGATAGAATATTTTGATATTGATCTCTAATTACTTTACATATATAAAAATTATTATCAACTATGTGATTTTTCTTAAATAATATATTTATATCTTTATTATATCTATTAAATATATTATAAAAATCATTTTGATTTATTAAATTATTTCTCGACTCAACCCATTTAACAATATCATTTTTTAAATCTATATTTTGTAATGTATCAACACCACCGTCAACTGAATAAAAATCAATATTCATTAAATTACTAGTTACTGTTAATATATTATTACTAATTACAGAATTTGAATTATCATAATTTACTAATCTTAGAGAATCTGAGAATGTACCATATTGTTTAACTAATGAATTACCTTTTGCACCTTTAGTTATATAAACTTCAATTGTAATAATAGCATTTGGTATCCATTCACCATGATACCCATTTCCCATCTCTATTAGTATTGTTGTTTCAGATATTCTTGTTAAAAATACTACTTTTGATAATGGATTCTCGAAAGCTTTAATATATTTTACATCATACTGTTCAAAATCAGATGATCCATTTTTTTGAACTTTAACAATCAAATCACATAACTGATCACCTGTTGGTATATTTATCTCATAACTATGATATGTTCCATAATTATAATTTGGTACATTATATCTATATTCTATTGATTCTTTTTGAAAAAATTCATAAAAAGGTACCTGTATTATATTTGTTGCTGACGGCGTGATCTTCTGTGTACCGTTTTTAAGAACTGTAACACAATAATATAAAGTATCTATACCATTATATTCCTCAAAAAAACGATATTTTGTTTCTGATTGAAATGGATAATTTATTGTCGCTTGTGTTAATATTTTATCTGGTAAAATTATTTCTCTTTTATATATATTTGATGGTCTAGAAGGTAATTTAGAAAAATCAAAACTAATATATCCTAACGCAACTGATGGGGTAGCGTAATCTAAATTATAATTATATTTACTTGCATGAAAATATAAATTTTGTGATTCTTCTGCAGATGCTAAAAAACCTTCTTTAAATAAATAATCATAATATTGTTTTATGTCATAGTTAGTCCATCCAAATAAATTCATGATGAAACCAACTAATCCATGATAATCTACTTTTATATCATTTAAATTAAAATCTCTTTTTAATATATCAACATAATGATTGATGTAATCAATTGGATTTGATGTTTGCATTTTAATCAATAATATCTTTAAGTTTGTCAGTTATAATATCAAATAAAGAAGAATCATAAGTTGGAAGTACATCATCAGTCAACTCTTTAAGTATCCAATCATTATTACTAATTCCTTCAACATATTCTCTAAAAGATATACATGAATATTCAAATGGCAGTATTGTTATTTCATTTGTTGTTCTAGAACCAATTAATTCTTTTGATGGTAAACTTAATGGAAACACACCAGTACACTTAGCAACATATGTTATAGTATCCATATCAGGAAGATATTTAACTATATATAATGAAGCTAAATAATCTTGCGCACCAAAATATCCAATATTATAACGATTTAAATATTTATCAGCTGGAGCAATTTCACCTCTTAATATTTCTCTAATATATTCAACCCATAATAAGTGAAATTTATAAATACCTAATGGACTTGATTCAAGAAATGAAATATTTACGGTTTCACTCTCAGTAACATCAGATGCGTAAGTTAACGCTCCAGATCTTGATTGTACTTGACTGTTTCCTACTCTTGTTTGTGGTGGAGTATAATCTAAAGCAAAGAATGGATAATATTTTGCAAATTCATCTAAACTATTTAATATTTCAGGTTCAAG
The DNA here is from genome assembly GCA_937928185.1 of uncultured Caryophanales bacterium. Classification (GTDB taxonomy): domain Bacteria; phylum Bacillota_I; class Bacilli_A; order Izemoplasmatales; family Hujiaoplasmataceae; genus UBA5603. Next base: position 10,819 of record CALEZX010000088.1, on the reverse strand, counting down.
ACCAGTTATATCTTTTAAAAAATCAATTATACTTGAAAAAAAACCACCACTAAATGATTCTAAAGCAACTTTTTTATTATTTGCATATGAAGGTGAACTAAATTCTGGAGGTATCATAAATATTAGAGTATAGCCAGTTATATCTGGATTATACTTTTTATATAACTGGCTATAAAAATGCTGAAGGGGCTTATTATGAGATAAAAGAGCTGTTAAAAGTGCATTTAAACCTAGGCCTTGTGGCGAACTCATTTAAATCCCCCGACAATTAACTCTAAATAAATTGTATTCTATTCCAAATATAATAACATTACGAATTTTAATTTTATGTACACTACTATAATTATTGAAATCAATTTTTAGTTTTGCCGCAAAGATCTTATCAAGAAGTATATCAAGAAGTTTTTGAATTTTATTTGTTTCAGAATTATTTTTACTTGAAATAACATTCTTTTGAACATCCGATGAAAAAGATCCTTTACAAATATCATTTTGTCCTGAAATATTACATCTTGAAAGAACAAGAATTATTATATCTTGAATAATATCATAATATGAATGATTACTTAAACTATCTAAAATTGTTTCAATTATTTTAACAGATACATTAGTTTTACGATTAATATTTGTAATAATATTCTGTGGATAATTGATTTTATTCATTACAATAAAATCAGTTGTTTTAGAAACAATTTCATCTCTATTGTGTGTTGATGAATATTGTTCAAATCCAGCTACTTCTTCATCTTCACCTGGTTTTGTATTTGTTGTTGAAATATATAATCCTTGTTCTCTTGCTTTCATGTATAATGGAAGTATACCACCTTGATATTCAGATCGTCCTGTTTGAATATTTGATCGTGGGTTATATCCAAAAATTTGTCGAACTCGCGCAAAACTCTGTTCAAAAAGTCTTTTTAGTTTATTTATATCAGATCTTATTTCTGGTGCATATTTACTTAAAATACTTGGAACAAAATAATCTTTTAAAAGACTTACTGGGTTTTCGAATTTTCCAATAGTTTTATGTTTATTAGATAACATGTTACTAATAACATACTTCATAATTCTTTTGTCACAATACTGAGGAAAAAAGTGAGCTCTACGTCCATTCCAAATCTTTAATAACATAACCATCAATGCATTTTTACTAAATAGTTCTTTTCTTTGATCAATACCATAATACATTAATAGTAAAAGTATTTGATAGTATGAATCTTTATGCATTGTAGTTAATACATTACCCCAATCTCTTTTAAATACAAGACCCACTTCTAATGGATCAAGATTGAGTGTTTGATAAAAGTTGTTAACCACAGAAATAGGAATACTAAATTTAAAACAAAAACTTTCATCAGATGCCATATTTGATGTATATGCATTCGAAATTATTTTTGTTAATTCAATATAAATTTTAGTCTCTGTTTTCTTATCCTGCAACTGTGGTAAAACTTTAGATTTATAGTATTTTTCTATTTCGGACACTATACTTCTCCTAAAAAAAGAGTAAAATTATACACAAGCTGCAAGATATTTTGCTAATTTATTAGCTTTCTTTTCAAAATTTTCAACCAACTCAACTAATTCTTGTTGATCAAATACTAATCCAAAATCTTCAGATTCTGTTAAATGTTTTACTCGAAGCCAATCGGCTCCTGGAAAAGCAATCTTTGTAAAAAGTTCTTCTAGGACACAGATTTTAATACTAAATTCAATTGAATCTTCAGCGTCATTATTTTCAGTTATAAGTAATCGAGCAATAGGAACTGCCTTATTAGAATACTTATCATTTCGTTGTTCAGGTGTTAATGAATAAAAAAGACCATCAAGAGCATTTTCTAGTACAACCTTTAGTTTTTCTTCAACAACTTCGATAGAATTTTCAAGAATCTGTGCGTCAATATCTTTACCATAAATATTTGGTTTTATATTAACAAATTCATAAATATTACGAATAGTTCTATACGTTTGAGCTATTAATTCATGAACTTGTACATTATGAGATTCATCTAATTTCTGAAGAATTTGCTTTAAATAGAGTAAATCTACAGCAACTTTTTCTTCGAAAGATGATTCGTTAAAAGGTTCAAAATAATTTTTTCCGAAATCTACATATTTAAGTTTTTCAGAAATTTCAGTAAGAAGTTCTGTTTTTCTTATTGATTTTTCATAAGCTCGTTCTTTTAATAGTGCCTGACGTGCAATTTCCTGAATTTCTGATTGTTTTTCAATTGTAAGCATTTTAAATTTTAACTCCCTTTAGTAAAAGATGATAATGTAGACATTGATATTTTTTCTGGTTGAGTCATGTACATGAATTGATAATACATTGACCTTTGTTTTTCGTCATAAACAATAATACTAGGAATCATAATTCTCCTACAAAGATATTTTATAATTCCTTTGATTCGCATTTCGTTCATTTGAAGAATTTCAGTTGTTCTTTTATCTGAAATTAACTTCTCGAAACTATTTGATACAAATGCTGAATAAACACCCATTACAACTTCAATAGGTAGCACTAATGTATAATTTGGAAAATCCAATACATCATTGATTTTAGCTTCAACTTCAATATCAACGATATCCATTAATTGACAGATAGCTATTTGTAATCTATATAGAAAAAAGAAATAAAAAATTGAAAATAATGCATCGTTGATTTGTGGAATAAATACTTTTTTAATTTTATTATCATCAACACCTAATTGATGTGACATCATACTTACATAATTTGGTTGCCTTGTAATTTCATTTATAAAAGATTCTATACTTGAATAAATATTAATGCTAGCGTGTTTTAATAATGATTGACTATTATTGACTAATTGTGAAAAAACATTTTCAAATCTTTTATTTAATGAACTAAATGTTGACGACATTTTAGTTATACTTTTTACAAAATTATTTAAATCATCATTAGTAAAATTTAATGATTGTATTACACCCGATTTCCAATCTGAACCAACAAATTGATTTACTTGATTATTAAAAATATCATCAACTTCTGACATTGACCTGCATAATGATTTCAATAAATCGACTCTTGTTTTTGCTGTTTGTGGGTGTAATGAACTTAAAGTGTTTGTAATTTCTTTTGAAAAAACGTCATTAATAAGTCTACTAAGTGAAGCATTCAACAAAGAATCGAAATGTTTTTCTTTTAATTCTAAAAAATTTAAATCGTTATTATCAATAACAGACGTTACCGTATTTGGATTTAAAGGATCTGAATAAATATTAACAGGGGCTGGATATAATAAATTAAAAACTGATGATAAAAGAAGTGTTCCCGGAGAAGATAGTAATTCAATAAATTTATCATGCATTTGCATGAATATTTGTTTTTGATTTGAACTGATTGTTGTTACTGTCGTTTCTAAAGTGTTATTTACTTCAATACCTGTTTGTGATTTTAATAATTGTGGTATTAATATAAATTTAAATTGTAAAAGTACATCATCTAATGAATTTCTAATTAATTTCAATAAATTAAAAATTTCATTAAATTCTCTAGTATCTTCTTTTGGTTTCTGTGTAAAATCCTTTTTTTCTTGGTCTTCTTCTTTTTCACCTTCTAATTTATTAAGAAAATATCTCGTAATCTTATTCAATTGAAGTCTTGGATAATCCTTCTTTAGACGTTCAGCCCAACGCTGTCTAAATGTTGGATTTTCACTTGCAATATTTCTTATTAGTTTATACCAATCTTTTTCTTTTGTTGATTTTAACTTATTTATTATTTTTTCAACATTTTTAATATTATTTAGAGGTGTGTTAGTTGCAATAGCTACTGCTAGTATATATAGAAGTGCATGTGCATTTGCATTAAAACCTTTAGATCCTACTATTACTGGTACATCAATTAAATTATTTAATGTAACTATTTCATATGAAGGCATTAATTTTTTTGTACGAACATCTGATTCTACATACTTTTTAATTAATTCAAATTTTTCAAATACTCTTTTTTGTATTTCATATGGATCTAATTGTGGTTGACTTTGTTGATTAATAGTACTAATTGTTGAATTAGATCGTCCTATCATTTGTGCTACACTATTTTGATTTGAATTTGTTAATGATAGTTGTGATGCCATTCCAACAATATTTAAACTATTACTAATAACTATTTCTTTTAAAAAAGATTCAGTTATGAATTTTCTAAATAATATTTGTTGATCTTGTTGTAAACCTTCTGGAAAAAGAAGTGGATAAACATAAATTAATTTAAAATGTTGATCTTTTATTTCACTCCCTTGTCTTAATCCTACTGTTGCTTTTGAATAATTAGAAATTCCAGTTATATTCATTTACACTTCCTTTTTGGCGGCAAAATCTAATCAAAGGTCTTGCCGCCAAAATATTAAGGCCATGTTATAGTAACTAAATTTGTTCGTTCTTTTAAATCGTGATTTGCTAATACGAAACCGTAACGATATCCTCTTCCAGGTTCAAAATTAGTAATAGGATCTTTATCTATTTTAACACCTTCAATATTCATTTCAATTTCGTATTGTTTTAATTCTTTAATATTTTTACAATACCATTTACCATCTTTTCTCACTAACATATAAACAACTGCTTTATTCCAACTATCTGTTTTATTGTATTCAAATACTAAATACGTTTTTAAAACAGTCATTGCTAAGTTACCGTTTTTCTTATATGAACTTATATTAGCATCTAACCATCTAACACTTTCAAAATTTTGTTTAACTTTAAAAGCTTCAATATCACCATGATATGGTTTATAATCTTTAAGTTCATCAGTTCCTTTTTCTAAGTATGTCTTCCAATCAGTAACACACTTAGATGGGAATTTCCAATAAATATTACTCTCAATATCTAATAATGGTGCTGGTTTCGAATAACCTTTAATAAAAAAATCATAACCATAAATTAAACCATTTCCATCACAGTCTTGAAGATTAAGAAATTCATCACTTAAAATTTCAGCAGCTGTTTTATTTGTACAAATATTTGGAAATATTGTTTCGGGTATTAACATAATTTTACTTCTTAATTGTGTAATTTATAAACACGACCACCAGAATCAGTATGTGTCATTGTGGCAACATAAAGTGCTTTATTATAAATTAAACAATGAAAAGCTTCTGGTTCTCCATTAAATGTATACATTGTTTGCCATTTTTCACCATCATAATAAAAAACTTTTGCGGGTTTATTAGTATCTTTTGATTTAAAACCATAACCAGCAGCTACATATATTTTATCTTGATATACTGCTAAACCACTACAATGCGAATGCTCACTGAAACTTTTTATCACACTATAATTTTCTAAATCCTCGCTATACATTAATTTTGCAGGTGGTGTTCGACTTGGTGGACTACATCCAAATATAAATCCGTTTTTATAACGTTTTGCACGTTGTGGTCTTAATCCTTGCATACTATTAATTTTTTTCTTAGTCCAACTTTTTAAATCTGATGATTTCCAATAAGTACCATAACCAGATTTGTAATCATATCCAAAAATATATGCACTTCCATTAAATTCTATAATTTCTCTTGGAAAACAATATGTAGCATCAGGTAAATCTATTCTTTCACCACTATCTCCATTATGTACATACACACCAGCACATTTACTACCATTAAAAGTACCAATTATTGTCACTATTTTTCCTAAAATTTTTCTTGTTCCTAAAGTACTTTCAAATCTACTGTCACTAGACAATCGTTTCCATCTTTCAACAGTTTGTCCTGATTTTTTCCTCCAAAGATATCCACTCGCATTTTCACAAGAAATATACATAACATTATCTATAACTTTCAAATCATAAATACTTTCTTGAGCTTCTTTTAATGCTATACCATTATTATCACCTGTTGATTTTAAATCATTTCCATCAGGGTTTTTAAATTCATATGTACCAGCCCATATTTTATCTTCAAAAGGTCCAGTTAAAGAAAAGAAACCACCATAACTTGTTGACATCACTTTATCTTTAGTAACACCCATAGTTGGTCCAGGACCAGCATCTTCTTCATCAGGTGTTGGTACTACTACTGGTTCAATAACTTCAATAGTTCCAGCAACACTATTCCAATAATCACAACTACCTTGATTGAAAAAAGGACCAGCGGGTTTATGAGAACTAACTGTTCCTTCTCCATCATCAGTTCCCGTAAAAACCATTACAAACGATTTACCATCAGCACTTAACCATTTGTTCGCAAAATTCCAATAAAATGTTCTTCTATTTGTTGTTGGAGTACTACCATCTCTACCCCCGCCAAAATATTCATCTTTATACGTTAATGTCCACGGACCCCAAGGTTCTTTAGCACAATAAATTGCTAATCGTCCCATGTACGATTTATCATAAGACTTATCACTTGTATCTTTCGGTCCCCATTCGGTACAGAAAAAGTACGTTTGTAATGGAGCATTATAACTTGCAGAACAAATACGACCTACTTTATATTCAGGATGACTAATAACTAATCCGCAATCACCAGGATTTTTTGACCATACTGGTTGCCCACTACTATCTAGTTCTTTAAAGAATTCATAATCTTCTCTGTTCATTAATTTATCTTTATGACATCGAAATAACTTTATACCATCATATAACTTTGGTCTTGATTGATCAAAATCTCCGATATATGTTGAATAACTATAAACATATTCATCTCTAGCGCCTGCATATGCTTTGCCAAACTGTAAAAATGCAGGTGTTGAAAATTTATATTGTCGAAAAAATACTTCTGATTCTGACCGACTTGTAAAACTATAATCATTAAAACGCCATATTTGTGTTTCATCTGGTTCTAAATGAAGAGTACCCTCACCATCTGGATTTGGACGACTATGTTCAGGATAATTACTAGGACTAAACCAAAGATATATATAACCGTCAATATCTAATATACCATAACTTTTACCTTTATGTTTATTTTTATAAACATCAGTACCGTGCATATTTTGATAATTCCCACTAACTTTTGAAATACCTAATAAATATAAATATCCTGGTTTTTCTTCACTAAATCCATAACCATCACCCCAAGTAGTATATTGATTATCATCACTTGCCCAAGTAATAGCAAAGTTATCTGATTCTTTAGCAAATTGTTTAAAAGTACTCCAATCAAAAGTAAACTTAAATAGAGTACCATCCGGTGTAGGACCAGGTGTAGGACCAGGTTGTATTAATGGATCTTCTGGAGATACTGATTCTACATAAGTCAACCAATCCATTGTTTCTGATGGATCAACCCAATATGGAGAATTTTCAATTTGTATAAGAATAATCGGTTTTAAAGGTGGTTTATTAACATTATCATCTTTAATTTTAAAATCATATCCATATATTTTACTATTACCATCTAAATCTTGTAAATTATAAAATTCGCTTGCTAATAAAAAAGCAAGCGGAGTAATAGTTGTTGTTGTTGGAATATCATCAATCGTAAAAACTTGATTAGAATCATCGTCATCACCCCAAGGATCAGGACTCCATGCATCACCAATTAATGAAATTCCAGGATGTGTAAGTGCAGCCGAAGTGAAGAAAGTAGTACTAAAAAGTTCCGGTTTAATCTTTCCGATATCAAGAATGTACATTAAACTAATAGTACTTGGAAAATCGACTTTTGTTGTAACTGGAGGAGTTTCTGTATTTTCATTGTAATACTGAAGTGCTTTGATCCAGTTACTCTTAAAGTTTGTATCATTAATAGCTTTAGTTATAAAAGCTTCATTTTTTTCTTCGACAAGTAATTGAGCATCAGATGTTAAATGAATATACTTTGAATTTTCATCGATAACTTCTTGAATTTCAGTATTTTCATCATCTGACTTATGCTTAACAACTACAATTGTTGGTATTTCTTCTTCCTCTTCAGCACCAGATAATTCTTCAGTTAAAGTATCTTCTTCAGGAAGTAATTCAAGTACTTCGTTAATTATTTTATAAGTAACATTCGTACTATCGCTTTCTTTAATCCATACTTTTCCTTGATTTCCGATAATATTCATATATTTTTCAGCAAGTGATTTATGAACATTCGAATCTTGACCGTTTAACCACTTGCCAGTTCCCCAGATTTGATCCATCAAAGCCGAAGAACTATCAATAAAATCGTCTGAACCGTCTATATAACATTTTGATACTACGACTACATGATTATTTATAAATTCGGAGTCAAAAAGAAAATCAAGTATTGTTTTATCGGCTGCTACACTTTGTCCTTCATCTCGTGTCACATGACCATAGTGAAGACAAAGTAGATCTTTAGAAATATTAAATTCTGGTTTTGACATAATTATACACTATTCTTTTCAAATAATTATTAGGATTCAACAACATTGATTGAACCTTCAACACTATTCCAACAATCATTATCACCGATACCTGTATATACTAATACAAACTTTTTACCATCCGAACTCAACCATTTATTTGAGAAATTCCAGTAGAATGTTTGCTTTCCACCTGTACCAAAACCACTTCCTTTATGACATAATGTCCAAGGACCCCATGGTTTTTTAGAAACATAAATCGAAATGTTTCCTTTAAATGTTTGTGTGTGTTCGGTAATTAAAAAGAATCGTTGAAGTGGAGCGTTATAACTAACCGAAGAAACCCAACCAACTTTAATATCTGGTTTTAATACTAATCCAGCTTCAGATGGATTTTTGACCCAAACAGGTTCGTTACTCGAATTTAACTCTTTAAAAAATTCATAAGAACTAGAAGACATCATTGATGTTTTAGGACTTCTAAATAATCGAATTCCAGAATATGTTGAAAAATTTGGTGAACTACTTCCGAAATAGGTGCAGTAACTATAAACATAGTTATCTATAGCACCTTCATAGTTTTTTCCAAACTGGAGGAATTGTGGGCAAACAAATTTACTAGACTGATAAAAAACACCAGTCTTTGTCGGCCAAGTTTTTCCACCATCTGTTGATTTCCATAAAGTTGTTTCTGTTGGATTTAATGTAATACCACCTCTTACTTCAACTCTATTTGCTGGACTATACCACATATAAAGTGCATTATCAATATACAATATACCGTAACTTTTACCACCTGAATCTCTTGTTTTTCGATACACATCATCAGTATTAAAATTACTATAACTTCCTGATATTTTTGAAACACCTAATGCATTATCACCTGTATTTTCAAAACCACCACCATCACCCCATACAGTATACTGATCGTTTTCATTTGCCCAAGTAACTGGAAAATTATCAGATCCACTAGCTTTTGTTTTACGAGTTGACATATCAAAAGTAAATTCATATTTTCCAACAGGTGGTTCAATAACTTCAATAGTTCCAGCAACACTATTCCAAGTATCACAAGATCCACCACTATCATAAGGTCCATCTGGAGCGTGAATCGAATTATCAGTTCCTGTAAAAACCATTACAAACGATTTTCCATCAGCACTTAACCATTTGTTAGCGAAATTCCAATAAAAAGTTTTTCGATGAGTACCGGGACCACCAAAATATTCATCTTTATGCGTTAACGTCCACGGTCCCCAAGGTTCTTTTGCACAATAAATTGCTAATCGCCCCATATACGATTTATCATAATATTTATCACTTGTATCCTTCGGCCCCCATTCGGTACAGAAAAAGTATGTTTGTAATGGAGCATTATAACTCGCAGAACAAATACGACCTACTTTATATTCAGAATGACTAATAACTAATCCGCAATCACCAGGATTTTTTGACCAAATCGGTTGTCCACTACTATCTAGTGCTTTAAAGAATTCATAATCTTCTCTGTTCATTAATTTATCTTTATGACATCGAAATAACTTTATACCATCATATAACTTTGGTCTTGATTGATCAAAATCTCCGATATATGTTGAATAACTATAAACATATTCATCTCTAGCACCTGCATATGCTTTGCCAAACTGTAAGAATGCAGGAGTTGAAAATCTGTGTTCTTCATGAAAAGTCCAATTAGATTTTTGCCAACTTCTTCCGTGATCAAACGATCTCCACATTTGTGTTTTTCTTGGATCTTGAGTACCACTTCCACGATTTTCAGGATAGTTACTTGGACTATACCAAAAGTAAATTACATTTCCGATACTCAAAATACCATAACTTTTACCAGTATCTTTATTTTTATAAACATCGTGTCCGCTAAAACCTGGATACCCGCCTTCTACACGTGAAACACCTAACAGATATAAATATCCTGGTTTTTCTTCACTAAATCCATAACCATCACCCCAAGTAGTATATTGATGATTATCGTCTGCCCAAGTAATAGCAAAGTTATCTGATTCTTCTGCCGCTTGACGAAAAGTACTCCAATCAAAAGTAAACTTAAATAGAGTACCATCCGATGTAATACCAGGTGTAGGACTTGGACTTCCACATGGAGATGGAGTAATAGATGTTGTTGAAGGTTTAATAGAATTTATATATTCTACCCAACCCATTTCTTCAGGTGGATCAACCCAATGCGGTGAATTTTCAGTATGAATAAGAATAATTGGTTTTAAAGGCGGTTTATTAACATTATCATCTTTAATTTTGAAATGATAACCATAAATTTTTTTATTACCATCTAAATCTTGTAGTACATGAAATTCATTTGCTAAAAGTGATGCTAAAGGAACAGATGTAAATGATGCAGGAATATCAGACGTTGTAAAATCTGGAGCATCATCGTCATCACCCCAAGGATCAGGACTCCATGCGTCACCAATTAATGAAATTCCAGGATGTGTAAGTGCAGCCGAAGTAAAGAAAGTAGTACTAAAAAGTTCCGGTTTAATCTTTCCGATATCAAGAATGTACA
>CALEZX010000087.1 GCA_937928185.1 uncultured Caryophanales bacterium | reverse complement strand
TTCTAATTAACAAAAGTGTTTTATGCATTCGTTTATGACCAATTAATAATATAAACAAATGCTTTTTTTTAGCCCATACGAATTATTAGTAGATTAAGTAAATTTAATATAACTCGTCTACATCTCAACCATATAAAAAAACCGACGATTTTTACCTGTAAAAACGAAAACGTATTTAGTGGAAATTACTACGTCAAAATAAAAAAAGCACAAAAAAAAGACCATCTTTAGTACTTTATGATGGTCTTAACTACCTCGAATTCATATTAACTTCGTCTAAAAATTCAATTATTCTACTTCTCCTGGTATAAGCGAATCGGTAGTAATATAATTAGCTCCCAAAACCAAATACTTCATTAAATCCTTGGGTTTGTTTATAACCCAAATATTCACCTCTAGACCATTGTCATGAAATAGTTGTAAATATCCGTTTGCCAAAACATGATTATCATCAAAACATGTGGAACTAATGTCCAAATCGATTTTATTGTCAATACAAGTTTGCATATAATTCTGATAATCCGTTCTCGCAACGAACTGTAATTTAGCGTTACTGTAAAGACTGCGAAGGTAAACTAATAAATCAATACTGGCACTATTCGCAATAATGACAATTTGGTCCCAATCGATCCCGGACTTATCTATTTCATTAAGAATCAAGTCCACGGTTTCTCTTGAATTTGATTCTTTTAGTTCTATAAATGCCTTCGTATGACTGTTCTTTATGATTTGCAGAAATTCAGAAAATAATAGAATTTTTCCAGTATAGATAATTCCATCAGTTTCCTTTTTTGTTAAAACATAATCTTTGATTTCATCAAAGTTCATATCTTTGATAAATCTATCATCATATCCATAATTTTTGAAAGTCAAATCATGCCATAGGATTATTTGGTTATCCTTGGTCGGCTGAATATCACACTCAACTCCATAATAGCCTTTTTCAATGGCATTTATAAACGCTTCTTTAGTATTTTCCAACCCAGCACCCTTACCACCGCGATGCGCCACCAATTTCGCGTTTTTACTGTCAATTACCGTTATTGTTCTCATGATACTCTCTGCCTCATTTCCATCATGATCTTGAAGATAATACATAATCGTATACTTCCCAATGATGGTATTTGTAAATCCGCCATCATCAATGATAACACTGGTAGTAATATTATTATCAACATTGTCTAATCCTATTAATCCACTCGTCAAATCCACTTCCGTGCCAACTTCAATAATTAGATCTCTTTCAGCGTTTAATATAATCAAAGGCGGAACAGTGTCTTTGAGGGTTGTTTCATTTTGGTCTTCTGTTTTTGTTTGTGTCAGTTTTTTTTCAGTACATCCAAAAACATTTCCGACAAGTAAAACGATTAATATTGCAAATTGACATCTTCTCATTCTATGCTCCACCCTTTAAAACACAATAGATGTAATTATATATTAATCTGTTTAAATTGTAAACTTTTAAAGAATGAAA
>CALEZX010000086.1 GCA_937928185.1 uncultured Caryophanales bacterium | reverse complement strand
GATAACTTGCCGTGACTGGAGTTCAGACGTGTGCTCTTCCGATCTTGAGCGCATCATTTTGCGGAACAGATTACCATATATATAAATATGATGCATGGGCTCAGAATCGTCTTAAATTACCTTTGACTGTTGGACATGAATTCAGCGGTAAAATTATAAAAATCGGTTCTGAAGTAACAAAAGTGAAAGTCGGAGACAATGTCAGTGCTGAAACCCATATTATCTGTGGAAAATGCGAATTTTGTTTGCGAGGAGAAGGACATATCTGCGAAAACACCAAAATTATCGGTGTTGATATCGATGGATGCTTCGCTAATTATCTAAAAATGCCAGAAGACAACTGCTTTATTAACAGTCCGGATGTAAATCCTTTGTATTTATCCGTTCAGGAACCTTTAGGAAATGCAGTTCATACTGTCACTCAGTTTGATGTTAACAATAAAACAGTAGCAATTGTCGGTTGTGGACCGATAGGCCTGTTAGGAATCGACGTAGCAAGAGCATATGGTGCTAGCAAAATCGTTGCGATTGAAGTCAATGAATATCGCCGCAATTTAGCGAAAGAACTTGGCGCTGATGTCATCATCAATCCTATGACCGATGATGTCATCGCTAGAGTAAGAAAAGCTACAGATGGAAAAGGTATCGATGTTGTCTGTGAATTTTCAGGAAACAAATCCGCAATCGAACAGGCTTTTAAATACATTAAAGCCGGCGGTAAAATGAGCATGCTCGGATTACCATCGAAGAATATCGAAATTAACTTAGCTGATGATGTCGTTTTTAAAGGAATTACCATTTATGGTGTCGTCGGCAGAAAAATCTATGGAACCTGGCATCAGGTCAAAGATTTAATGGATCGGAATGCTTTACATCTTGATAAAATAATTACTCATCAGTTCCCGTTAAGCCAGATCAATGAAGCTGCTAAAGTTATGGGCAGTGGAAACAGTGGTAAAATCGTCTTAATTCCGGAGGAGATATAGGATGAATAAACTTGCATTTATCGACGTTAAATTAGAAGACCTAAAAAAACAGGGTGTGTACCGTAAATTACCGGTTAACACCAAAGCCTGTTCAAATATCATTGAATTTAACGGCAAAGAAATAGTCAATTTATCGGCGAACAACTATCTGGGTTTAGCTACTCACCCAGAAGTCATCGCTGCTGCAGAAGCGGCTCTAAAAAAATACGGGGCAGGAGCCGGCAGCGTCAGAACGATTGTTGGAAATCAAGATTTATTAGAAGAACTGGAAAAAACATTAGCTGAATTTAAAAACGAAGAAGCAGTAACTGTTTTTCAGTCCGGATTAAACTGTAATATCGGCGTCATTCAGGCGCTTACCGATAAAGGAGATATCATTATCTCCGATGAACTGAATCACGCTTCAATCATCGATGGCGTCAAACTATCTAAAGCAGATAAAGCCGTTTATAAGCATAACGACATGGATGATTTAAGAAGAGTCTTAACAGAGAAAAGAAAAGATTATCAACAGGCCATCATCATAACCGACGGCGTGTTCTCCATGGATGGAGATTTAGCGAACTTACCGGAAATTGTTAAATTAGCTGATGAATTCAACGCTCTGACTTATGTCGATGACGCCCATGGAAGTGGCGTATTAGGTGAAAACGGAAGGGGTACCGTCGACCATTATCACCTTCACGGACAGGTTGACATTATTGTCGGAACTTTATCGAAAGCCGTAGGCGTCATTGGCGGATATGTATGTTCAAAACAAAATGTCAAAGAGTGGTTATTACACCGAGCACGTCCGCTGTTATTCTCAACCGCTTTACCACCAGCTGCAGTTGGAGCGGCAATCCAATCGATTAAACTCTTAATGAAAAACGACGATTTAACGAAAAAATTATGGAATAATGCTAAATATTTCAAACAGGGAATGAAAAACCTCGGATTTGATATCGGCCATAGTGAAACACCGATAACACCAGTGATGATTGGTGATGAAGCAAAAACGATGGCATTTTCGAAAGCTTTACTGAATGAAGGCGTATTTGTTTCCGGAATTGTATTCCCTACAGTACCAAAAGGCAAAGGCCGTTTACGGGTGATGATATCGGCTTCGCATACATTATGTGATTTGGCTTTTGCATTGGAAAAATTCCAAAAAGTCGGTTTAGAGTTAGGCGTCATTCACGAATAAAGATGAAGATTGTAAAATTCATTAGTTTTCTTATCCTTTTGATAATTCCGATGATTTTACTAATCTTTGCGTCAATCGAATGGTTTCATCGTTCGATGGGCGTTTTTGTCATGATGTTGCTACTGATTCTTAATTTTTTGTATTTTGCACTAAAGACGACTGGGCAAAATGTCAATAACGATAAATGGGAAATTAGTAAAGAAGATTGGATTGATTTTCTGTTTGCGTATTTTGCCAGTATATTTACTTATAATTTAGCGATGTTTGATCAGATATCAGCCGTTTTTGCTAGTGCACTGGTTGGATTAGTAGGCTCTTCAGTCTTTAAAAAACATGATAAAGCCATTTTTGCCGGTAGTTTTCTCGGAATGGCAGAAGCAACAATCTTTGGCGCTTGGGGATTTATACTGGCCGTTTTAATCATGGCAATTGTATACGTCTTCTCAAAACCACTTTTTAAAGGCTTTGGCGGAAAACTGGGGACAGTTGCATTTTCGGGAGCGGTTATTGCTTATTTTCTGCAGGACCTTTCGCCACTTCAAGGAATAAATTTTACCCTGACTGAAGGAATATACTTAATTATTGCATCCGTCGCTGGTGCAATAATTACGAGAGTATTCAGTCAAATTGAAGGAGTGAGTGTTGTTCAAGCCTCGAGTGTCGTGGGAATATTATTTGTTATATTATTTGATTATGAAGTATTTAGTATATCGCCATATATCGCCATTGCCGGTTTCGGCGGAAGTTTTGTGGGGATGACGGATATAAAACAACTTAATAAAATTTGGATGGTTGGAACCGGAGGACTAATATTTGGGATTATTTATTATCTTTCAAGCGGAGTGTTATTAGGTTTCGGCGGAAAACTCGGAACAATTGCTTTTCTGTCTACAGTCATCACAATTGGATTTTTTAAGGTAATCAATCAATTTATTTTCAATAAAAATCAGTTGAACGAATTTTCTCAGATTCCTGAAAAAGAAGTTTTGTGACTTCTTTTTTTTACTGAAGGAAACAAACTGTGATAGAATAGTTATAAAGGAGTGATACCATGTCTTTTTACAGTGATTTTGCTCATTATTATGATCAGATTTTTCCCGTCGGCCAAGATACGATTGATCTGTTTAGACAGACCTTTAAAGAAAATGGCAAATTGCTAGATATCGGCTGTGGAGCAGGAGGATACGCTCTTGCCATGGCAAAATTAGGATATTTCGTTGATGGTATCGATTATGACCCATCGATGATAAAAATTGCAAATCAAAAAAATAATCCTTCATTACGATTATCTTTTAAACAGGGTGATATGCTTGATATCGACATTTTCGATGCATACGATGGCATATACTGTATCGGTAATACTTTGGTTCATCTTGATTCTGAACAGGCTGTTTTTGAAGTCTTAGGAAAATTATATGACGGATTAAAACCCGGCGGAACATTAGTTCTTCAAATCGTTAATTATGACCGAATACTGAGTATGAATATTAAGAACTTGCCAACATTAAGAGCTGATAATCTGGAATTTGTTCGCGATTATCATTTCAACGGAACAAAAATAGAATTTATAACGACCTTAAAAACCAATGAAGGGATTTATAAAAACTCGGTAGATTTATTACCTTTACGTCAGAACGATTTATTTAAAATGATGACGCAAATCGGTTTTTATGAAGTTAGAAGCTTTGGACGCTTTGACTTATCGCCTTTTGAACACGATCTAAGCTTTATGCTTGTTATGAAAGGAAGCAAACGATGAAAACTCTTGAAGATTTTCGCATTGAACTCGATAAATATCAGAAACAGTCAAAAACAGGCATAATCATGGCTGCGATAGGCTTTATTCTCTTTCTTCCGAGCGGAGCAGCTGGGTTTTCATCAGAAATGGTTTTTTTACCTTTCATTATGATGGCTGTCTTCATGGGCGGAGGAATCATTGCGTCTGTCGCATCTTCAAAAGTTAAAAATTTATCGAATGAATATAAAGAAAAGTATATACCGAGCGCTGTTGAATCGATATTACCGGGATCGGTCTTTAATATTCATGGTGGGTTTGACGAAACTGAACTATACCGTTCGTATGTTCTTCAGCAAGCTGACCGTTATTCAAGTGAAGATTTATTCATGGGTGAATATCAGGGCAGATCGGAAGAGCACACGTCTGAACTCCAGTCACGGCAAGTTAT
>CALEZX010000085.1 GCA_937928185.1 uncultured Caryophanales bacterium | reverse complement strand
GATATTCCCATAATAATTCGCATTTTTTGATTATTTCTTCTACTTGGGATATAGATTATTGTCATCGACTATTATTTATTTGTTCTTCTCTCTTCTGATTAGTTCCTGAACCGCAAATGAAGCAACATCTTCAGCAAACTTTCCAGGGCCAAATCCTGCATCATAACCTAATTCTTTTGCCAACTCGTGCGTGATTCGGGCTCCACCTGCTACTAAAATTACTTGTTCTCGCATTCCTTCTGCTTCTAACAATTCAACAAGTTCAATCATATTCTTTAAATGGACTTCTTTTTGAGTTACCGTCTGACTGACCAATAAAACATCAGCATTAACTTCTTTTGCTTTTTTTATAAATGCTTCATTTGAAACTTGACTTCCCATGTTATAAGCATCGACATGCTTATACCGTTCCAAGCCATAATGACCGGCGTATCCTTTCATATTCATTATCGCATCAATTCCTACAGTATGCGCATCCGTTCCTGTTGATGCTCCTACAAAAACAATCGTTCTTTTTAAATTATCCTCAATTAGCTGTTCTATTTCTTCTTTCGAGAAAGTTGGCGTTTCAATTGTCTTAACTTTTATATCATTTGTTTCGATAGTAAATGGAACCGATCCATAAACAACAAAAAACGTAAACCCATTGCCAATCGATTCATTATGAACAATGGCTGGATCAATCATTCCCATTTTTTTTGCATATAACTTAGCTGCTTCTATTCCGATAACAGAATTATCAATTGGCAAAGTAAAACTTAATTCTACTTTACCATCATTTAGTGTGTCTCCATATGGTTTAATCAACATGTTTATCGTTCTCCAATCTGGATAAAACCGGATTAAAATAATCTGTGCTTCTTTTGAAAACTCCTTCTAAGCCCTTGCCGCCATTTCTTGGTCGTTTTATCTCAGCAAAAACACCTGATTCCAAAGCGGAAAATAAAGTCTGATCTTTAATCGAAGATAATAATTTTTCGGCTTCAGATAATACATAATCAGCGCGTTTCTGAATAATGCCATCTTCTTTAAACTCGATTTCATCACCTAAAGATTTCATTGTTGTTTGTATCATTTTTGCGTTTTGAATAGCTAAAAAACGATCCTGCATAAAAGGAGTGTGAATTCCTTCAGTCATCATTCCAAGTAAATGAATAGACTGATTTGTCAAAGTCGTAACAATATTAAATAGAGTGTTTTGCTGATAAGCACGGAAAATATTACCATTAACATGCTTTGTCGGAGGCATATATTTAAGTGGTGCTTCCGGAAATATTTCTCGAGCCATTTGCGCCTGAGCTAATTCATATAGAAACCCATTTTCAATTGAAGGGTCAATTTCAAAAGCATGTCCAAGACCCATTAATGATTTTGGCAATCTAGCATTTATAGCAAATTGTTCGTTAATAAACTGTGAAGCTAATACGGTGTGTGCCTGCTCAACCGCATCAGAAGTCGTTAAATAATTATCTTCACCGGTGTTGATAATTATACCCGCATAAGCATTAATTAATCTTGAAAAATACTGATCAATAAATGTTCGCTGCATGTTTATATCTCTGAAAATTATCCCATACATGCTATCATTAAGTAAAACATCAAGTCGTTCTAAAGCGCCAATTGCTGCGATTTCCGGCATGCATAGACCAGATGCGTAATTTACTAATTTAATGTATCTTTTTTCTTCTAGTGATACTTTATCCAACGCTTCTCTCATAATTCTGAAATTTGCTTGTGTAGCATATGTCCCGCCAAACCCTTCAGTAGTAATTCCATAGGGTACATAATCAAGCAATGATTGTCCAGTCGTACGAATAACTGCGATAATATCTGCTCCAGCCTTTGCTGCTGCTGTAGCCTGTATAACGTCCTCATAGATATTTCCAGTAGCGACAATGACATATAATTCCGTCGGTTTTGCGGGAAAATCATGTAAATATGACTTCCTTTTTTGACGGTTACTGATAATCAAATTAAAATGATTATCAATATAGGGTTTAAGTATAGTATCAGCTTCATTTTTTGAGATTAATGGATAATTCGTCAATGACAAATTATCTTCAAGATATTTTGAAATAAAATCATTTAGGCTTAGTTTTTCTTCAGATAGAGCACTGGCTAAATATATTGACACACCTAATTCTATTTGACCGTTTTTTAATACATCATCAACCATTAGATTACAAACAGGAATACCAAAATCATCAACGCCATCAACGCCCAAGAGTCTTAATACTGATCTCTCAATTGATACAGTTGAATGCTGATTGATAAAATTTTGGATATCCGAAGAAATCATTTGTGCATATAAACGGCAGTTTTCAATCTGAATTTGATTCAAATTTAATTTTTTCATCATTGTCGTCATTCCTTCTTTCATTCATTACATTTATTAGAGGTAAACTAGTAATTTTTGATAACTCTTTATTAAAAATATCATCATCAAAATAATGACCGTTCGGAGAAAATGGATTATACATAATACTAACCAGATTTATTGGATTAATAACAGATACTTTTATCTTTGAATATTGCAAATGTTTGAGCATCGACTCGGTAAGAACCATATGCGTTGGAGATTTGATGATTATTTTCAGTTGCTGTAATTTCCGATTAGTCAGCAATTCTTTCAAAAACGAAGAAGGAAAAGAACCAGGAAGATATAAATATTCAATATCTTCGGATAAGAGATTTACCACTTCATTATGAAACTGGATAACCGAACTGTATGGAAGCGTGGTATAATGATCTATTTTATCTATTAAAGCAATTTGTTCAACGCCATCTAGATATCTAAACTTATCAGGAATTATTGGTAACGAAAACTGATATAAACTCAGTTTTGCTGCTTCCACGACTTTAGCCATATCATACGAATATGCTGCGCCAACTGCAAATATACAGGCGTCTGTGGATTTTGATACGGTTTTCCGAGAAAATGCACCATCAATTAGAATTTTAGCAGCATTCATAGATTTAAGAATACTGATAATCATTTCCATCTGTGTCACAACTGAAGGACCACCAACCAAAACAAAGCCTGAAGAAGTTATTCTGATTATCAGGATTTCACCTAATGCCGTTTGTATTCCTGTGTGTCTTAAGATTGTATATTTCGCTTCTGTCATTTTTAGACATTCTACTGCTGTGGCTACAATCATATCCTCATAAACAAAGATACGTGGTTTCGGTAATGAAGTCACGTTATCGATTAATTCACCATCTAGTCCAATGCTTGAGATACCTAAAATACTTTTTTTATATGTGTCGATTATTGCATTCAGTACAGTTGTTTTACCGGCGTTTTTTGCGTTGCCAACAATACTGATGACTTCATAATCATTAAGTATTTTTTTTATTGTCTCGATGTTCGATTTCTCCGATCAAGCGAACTAGGTTCTATCGATAGTTTTTCACCGCTTAGCAACGCACTAACGCCTTCGGCTTTTTTCTTTGATTGACAATCAACACACTGACAATTGCTCTCGTAATGAGTGGGTTCAGAATAAGTGGTTATTACTCCTTCATAGTTTCTTAAAACCGTTTTGGTAGGGGAAGTAGATATCACATAATTTGGCATCACTGGAATTTTCCCGCCTCCGCCAGGAGCATCAACCACGAAAGTAGGAACACAAAAACCGCTTACGTGTCCACGTAATCCTTCGATTATTTCAATACCCTTACTGATAGGAGTTCTAAAATGTTCAATTCCCAAAGAAAGATCGCACTGATATAAATAATATGGACGTACACGCAATTGTACTAATCCTGTAACTAATTTTTTCATAACATGAACACAATCATTAATTCCTTTTAGTAAAACGCTTTGGTTCCCTAAAGGGATCCCTGCATCAGCCATTTTAGCTAATGCTGTTTTGCTTTCTACAGTAAACTCATCATAATGATTAAAATGGGTGTTAATCCAGATTGGATGATATTTTTTTATCATATTAACAAAATTATCAGTTATTCTTTGAGGCATTACTACCGGAACGCGCGTTCCGATTCTAATGACTTCAACATGGTCAATTTTTCTTAATTCTGATATGATAAATTCTAGCCTTTCATCACTCATCAGTAAAGCATCTCCCCCGGAAAGAAGAACGTCTCTGACCTGTGGAGTTTTCTTTATATATTCAATTCCTCTTTTAATCCGATCTTGACTTAATTCATTATCAGTTTGACCGGCAAATCTTCTTCTTGTACAATGTCTGCAATACATGCTGCACATATCAGTAATTAAGAATAAGACCCGATCTGGATAACGGTGAGTTAGACCGGGAACCGGAGAATCTTTGTCTTCGTCTAAAGGATCAAGAAGATCATTTTTACCAATCGTCATTTCATCAATTGAAGGAATTGCCTGTTTTCTGATTGGACAATTAGGATTATCTGGATCCATTAAGCAAAGATAATACGGCGTTATTGCCATTCGAAACTTGGACAAAACATTGGTTATTTGGCTCTCTTCTTCTGATGAAAGGTTGATATATTTTTTTAATTGGGAAACAGAAGTGATTCGGTTTCTTACCTGCCAGTGCCAATCGTTCCATTCATTTTCCGAAACGTTAGGAAAATATTTATTTTTTCTTTCGATGTATTTATCATTTAAAACAATCATAATTACTTCTCCGATCCGTATCTTTTCTTAAATAAATCTAATAGTTGTTTTGACTCTCTTAATAAATCCAAAGTTATTTGATCATGATTTGAAGTATATCCGTTACCAATCATCATCGTAGCTTCGCTTTTAATACCTTCAGCACCAAGTGCTGCTTTTGAAAATGAAGTAGCCATACCAAAGAAATAAACAATTCCAAAATCCTTTGTTGGTAGTATCGATGACATTTCAGTGTTAGGTACATTGACAACGTTTATTGTTACATCCATTTTTCTTTGATGACTGGCATTCATGACTTTAGAATACACATCCATCGGGATTCTTGCGTCCGCAATAATTATCTCATCACAAACGTGCAAATTGAATAGATCATCATACTCGCGCTTATCATAAATAACACCATAAACATGACCGTCTTTTCCTGCGCTTTTTCTAGCCTGATAAGAACAGAGTACTCCACTTTTTCCTCCAGCCCCGATAATCAAGACATTGTCGCTAGGTTTAACTAATTTAGCTACCTGTGCAGGAGCTCCAGCAACATCCAATGCAGATAAAACGATATCTGCTGGCAAATCATGCGGTATTTTAGCGTAAATACCGGTTTGGAATAGTATAGCTTTTCCTTCGATGTCAACCTGATCTTTATCAAGATGAATGCTTTTAATTTTCGTTATCTTTAGCGGAGTCAGTGAAAGAGATACTAAAGTAGCCACAGAATCACCAATCTTCAAATCTAAATTTAAATCTTTTCCGATTTCTACAACTCTGCCTAATAACATTCCGCCACTACCAGTGACAGGATTTTGCATTTTTCCTCTTCTTGAAACGATTTCTTGAATCATTTCTATCATCTTTTCTTCATTTCCATTACAAGCCTCTTTAATCTGAGTGAATGAAGCCGAATCAATATTAAGGGTTTTTACATCTATTAATATCTCATTATCATAACATATCATTGTATTATCTATAACATCAGCTGATTGGGGTAAAGCCCCAATTGGCGAGATTACCCGATGAGAACCATAAGGACAAGGTTTAATCATTTTTTATTCTCCATTCCTAGAATTCTTCTTGCTTCATTCGGCGAAGCAATTTCGCGATTATATTTATTGGCGATAGCAACGACTTTTTCTACTAACGCTCGGTTTGAAGGCGCAAGGATTCCTTTTTCGATATAAAGATTATCCTCAAGCCCAACTCTGACATGACCGCCATGTATGATCGACTGTTCAGCTAAAGGGAATTCATATTTTCCGACTCCCGCAACGCTATACGTTGCGTCTTCTGGAATAGAATCTTTCATAAAAATGAAGTCTCTTGTTTCTCCGCTCATTCCGCCGTTAACACCTAAAACAAAACTAAAATGCAATGGCTTTGAAATATAGTTTTGCTTAACTAGTCTTAATACAGTGTCAATGTGACCTTTTTCGAAGCATTCTAATTCTTTATAGATTTTTTTCGATTCCAGTTCTTTCGCGAAATATTTAATGTCGTTTTCTGTGTTTACAAATATATCGTCTCCACCAAAATTTAAAGTCCCGCAGTCTAAGGTTGCCATTTCGGGATACAGATTAGTAGGCATTAATCGTTCATTACGATTCATTCCTACCGCTCCTCCAGTTGTAACCTGTATAATAACATCTGGACATTTCTTGCTTATTCCCTCAATGAGTTCTTTAAATCTATCAATTCTATGGGAAGGCTTTCCGTCGTTTTCGCGAGCGTGAAGATGAATTATACTAGCCCCAGCTAAATATGACTGGTAAGCAGATTCGATTACCTCATCAACAGTGTAAGGAACTGCTGGATTCTGTTCTTTCGTTACTTCCGCGCCTGTAACCGCACAGGTTATAATTAATTTTTCCATTAGTATCTTTGCAACGCTTTTGGAACAATGCAAGTACCACTAGCGGATGCAACTAACAATGGTTCTTTTAAAACTTGTGCTGCGGAAGGAGCGATATTAGGTTGAGCTTCGATTACTTTATAACATTCAAACGTCATCTTTCTAGAAGTGTTTCCCGAAGAAACAAGTGTCGCATGTACTTCTAAATAATCTCCTGCAAAGACCGGTGCCAAAAAATCGACTTGATCGTAGGCTCTAAACAAACCTTCGTCACCATCGTTTCTAATTAATAATTCAGTTGCCGCATCACCAAATAAGGCCATTATTCTTGCACCATCAACCAAGTTTCCCCCATAATGTGCATCTGCATTAGACATTCTTAATCTTAAAATAACTTTCATTGTTCGATTCCTTTCATTGGTATGACATTGTCGATAATCAGCTTTGCTTCAGTCGCCTCTACAACCTGATTAATACTATATTCCGGGTTCACTTCAATTAGATGCAAACCATCTTCTTTTACCTCAATTACCGCCATTTCAGTTACAATTAAATTGACCTGTTTATATGCAGTCAAAGGGAGTGAACACTTCGTTAGAATTTTTGGTATACCTTTACTTGTATGAGTCATAGCGATGATAACTCGTTTTGCACCAACTACTAAATCCATCGCACCACCCATTCCAGGAACTTTTTTCCCGGGAATAATCCATGATGCTAAACTGCCTTCAGAATCAACTTCTAAAGCTCCCAAAACAGTCACATCGACGTGTCCGCCACGGATGATGGAAAAGGATGTTGCCGAATCAAAAAACGATCCACCGGGTAATATTGTCGCACATAGTCCGCCGGCATTGACTAAATCTGTTGAACAGTCAGCCAAAGGGCCAATCCCGATAATTCCGTTTTCACACTGTAAAACAACTTGTTTATCATGATCAATATAATCTGCAACCATTGTTGGGATACCAATACCTAAATTTACCAAGTCGCCTTGATGTAATTCAAGAGCAATTCGTTTAGCAATAATTGTTTTTTCATCCATTATTTTGTTCCTCCTACGAGAATATAATCAACAAAAGGATGTGCTGTAATCACAGTCTCCGGATCTAACATCGGAACAATTTCTGATACTTCGGCAATAACAGTATTACAAGCCATCACCATTAAAGGATTAAAATTTCTCATTGTAGCCCGATATTTTAAATTACCGAATTCATCCGCTATTGCACCACCAATTAAGGCTAAATCAGCTTTCAAAGCTTCTTCTAACAAATAATCTTGATTCTGAACTGTAATAATCTTTTTGCCTTCAGCGACAACTGTATTCATACCCGTAGGAGTAAGTATTCCTCCCAGTCCAGCGCCACCAGCACGGATCTGTTCAGCAAGCGTTCCTTGTGGAACTAATTTGACGACAAGTTTATTTTCTTGCATCAATCGTCCAACTGCAGGATTCGTACCAATATGTGAAGCGATTAATGAGGATACGCGCCCGGCAGCAATCAGTCTGCCAACGCCACGGTCTTCATAACCGCCATCGTTGCATATAATTGTTAAATTCTTTACTCCCGTTTCCATTATTGCAGAAATTAATGCTTCGGGTGACCCATTAGCTAAAAATCCGCCTACCATTATTCTCATTCCATCACGAACATAATTTGACACTTCATTCGATTGTATAATTTTTTTCATCGTTATCTCCTATCTCGGTGGCATTAATTGAGCTTCGCCAACAATGACCACTTCACCATTTTGGTTTTTAGCTGTACAGTCAAAAATCACCCGGTTTTTTTCTGGAATTAATTCTTTTACAATGACAGTTGCTGTAATAGTGTCATTAATAAATACTGGTTTTGTGAATTTTAATGACTGGAAAGTATAGATTGTTCCAATCCCAGGCATTATTGTTCCGAATATAGAACTAAATAGCCCCCCAACTAACATTCCGTGCACAATCCGTGTTTTAAATAGAGTAGTTTTCGCATACTCCTCATCTAAATGCACGGGATTAGCATCTCCCGATACTGCTGCATAACCCAAAACATCCGCTTCAGAAAATAGTTTTGTGATACTCGCTGTATCGCCTGTGTGTAAATCCGCAAGACGATATTGTTTCAAAATAAGCCCTCCTATTTTTTTATAAAATAAAAGCCGTTATGTATATAACATAACAGCTCTCCATAGTCTTTATGGCAGTGTTTGAACGCTTGTTCAATCACCAAGCAATCAAAGGATGAACCCAATGATCCTTTCGGCAATGCATACCTTCATTCATCGTTTCTGAAGTTCATTTCATTAACACCGATGAATTACCCCTACACTGCGCCTCTGTATATTCGATTACTTCCATTTTACCTGAAAATGAAAGCGTTGTCAATACCCACATAATTGCTAAATATCAAGAAAATAACGCTTTTTAAAGATCGATATCTATCACAACTGGGCAATGATCGCTTCCTTCAATTTGATCATGAATTTCGATTGTTTTTACGCGATTGAATATTGGTTCTGAAACGATAAAATAATCTATTCTCCATCCTGCATTATTCTTTCTTGCATTAAATCTGTAACTCCACCAGGTATACTTAATAACCTCAGGATTGATTGTTCGGAATACATCAATATACCCCGAATCAAGTAGTTTTTGGAATTCAGTTCGTTCCTGAATTGAATAACCAGCCTGACCCTCATTGGCTTTTGGATTTTTTAAATCAATTGGCTTGTGTGCCACATTTAAATCACCACAGTAAATGACGGGTTTGGTCTGGTTGAGTTCGTTCAAATATTCTCTCATGTCTTGTTCAAACTGAACACGATAATCTATTCTGGCTAACCCCTCTTGGGCATTGGGCACATACGCCGTTACAAAGTAAAAAGAATCATACTCTAAAGTGATGATGCGTCCTTCATCGTTATATAAACCCTTGTTTGTGCCGTAATGAACACTAAGCGGTTCTTTTTTTGTATAAATTAATGTCCCTGAATATCCTAGCCTATCAGCAGAATTCCAATACTCATGATATCTTTCAAACGAAAATGTTTTTTGACTTTCCTGCATTTTCGTCTCCTGAATTGCAAATATATCAGCATTTACATTTAGAAAATACTGATCAAACCCTTTAGACATGCATGCCCTTAATCCATTAACATTCCACGTAACAAACTTCATTGGAATCATCCTTTCATAACACTTGTGAATTCATTTTACCGAGAAAAAGAACATTAGTCAATGATAACAACAACAAAAAAGACAACTCTATTGAGTTGCCTTATTTAATTATTAATTTTCTTTATGTTTTTTATTTACTAGATGCTGGGTAATACTTAGCAATAAGTTAACGACGATACCTAGTATTGCAGCAAATGCAATTGCAGGAAGTTCCATTCCAAACATTGGTATGACTCCGTCAGGAAATGCATAAGTTCCACCGAGACCAACGATGAGGATAAGTGCGATAATGCCAATATTTTTAGCGTCAAATAAGTCAACTTTCTTTTCAATCAGAATCGCAATTCCCTGAGCTCCTATTACTCCGAATAAGTAAATACTTGCTCCGCCGATTACTCCGGAAGGAATCGTATTTATTAAATTCGCTAAAGGAGAGAAAAACGCTAATACCATCGTCAATATTGCTGCTGCACCTAAAACCCATATTGAAAAGTTTTTTGTGATTGCCATGGTAGAGATATTTTCACCGTAATTTGTTCCGGCGGGTCCCCCAACCAAAGCACTTACAACGTCTCCAACGCCATCACCAATTAAATTAAGACCTAATTTATCTTTTATAGGGTATTCTTTTTCACCTTTTTTCTTCGCCAAATCATTGACATAAAGATCAAGTTGATACAGATGGGCGGTTGATTCAGGAATTGTCGCTAAGGCGATAGGCATGATTGCTAAAACAGCAGTCCATGATGGAATAGGAAGCGTAAAATGCGGAACTCGAATTACTTCATTTGCAAAAACCTGAGAAAAATCTACTAAATTCGTTTTAAAGATTAAGTCGATTAATAATGCACTGACATAACCTGCTAAAATTCCAAATAAAATCGGTAACTGACTCAATACTCCTTTTTTGAATATCACCGTAAAAAACATTATACAGAACAAAGTGATAAGCGCAACAACCCAATAACTAGACTGAGTTAATCCTGTTACCGCTGAATAACCGGCCGCCTGACTCATGGCTGTTCCCGCCAGTGATAAACCGATTATCATCGCTATTGGTCCTGTTACAACAGGTGGTAATATTTTTTCAATTTTATCGACTCCAAAATAATTTACGATAAAACCAACACCGATTGAAACCAAACCAGACATAATTATACCAAATTGGGCTTGTCCGATTAAAGCATCTGGCGCAACTTGTCCGTATGTCGCTCCGGTAATACCGACAATAGCTGCTATATAAGAAAAACTAGAACCATAATAGAGCGGAATTTTTCCTTTTGTAACCAAAATAAAACATAATGTAGCAAACCCGCTAGCAAAAATCGTTGTTGAAATGTGGAAGCCAGTTAATAATGCTACTAGTACTGTTGCAGGGAACATTACCAAGATGTGCTGAAGTGCGAATAAAATCAATTTTCCAAAAGCAGGACGTTCATTTGGCAAGTAACCAGTAATAATTCGTTTTGTTTCCATATTCATTCTCCTTCTGTATTTTGATTTGGCCTTAAACAAAAAGAACACCTTACGGTGTCCTTTAACGGGTACGAAGAAAGAGCTATACCTTTCGATGCTCACGGGCATCGGTTAAAGGACCAAAACTATTAATAGTATACCAGTTTTAATTAAATAATCAAGAATATTTTTAAAGAAAATGTATCTTAGTTAATATGCAAACTAAACGCAACAGAAGGTTTTAGAAAATGCATTTACATT
>CALEZX010000084.1 GCA_937928185.1 uncultured Caryophanales bacterium | reverse complement strand
CACATACCGCCGAACGTTAGGCATAATTAAAATGAAAATCCTACGTAATTGATAATAAAAAACTTATGAAAAGATTATTGATTATTTTATTTCTGATTTCAACATTGACAGGATACAGTCAAATTGAATTAAATGTAAATGCAGGTGATTTTTCTAAAGCCTTTGATTCTGCATTAAAAATTGATAAGAAGATTTTATTGATTACTGGTGATAACAATTGTGGATACTACTTGAATTTCGTTGAAAACGTTCTTTCTGATTCCACTATTATTTCTTACATGAATTCGGAATTTATCACCTTGATTTTCAGAGCTGACAAAGCTGATAAAGAAGCTAAAAAGAAGATGAAAAAATACAATAAAAGTTGGCCCGGCTGGCCTCAATTTTATGTTTTGGATTCAAATGAAAAATTGATTGCTGACTTTTCATATCCACATTACACATCGAATGAACAATTTCTTGAAATACTAAAAGACTATTTAACAATTGAAGAAAAATGGTTAGAACTTAAAATAATATCAAAAAAGGAACTGTTGTCATTAGACCAATTAAAGCAATATATTGTTATGCGTGATTTAAATTATAGTTCTTTCGGAGAAATTCATATTAATAAGCAGGTTTCAAAATATATAAATGGACTTGATAATCAAGATCGTTTTAAAGCAGAAAATTGGTTTTTATTTAAGCGATATGTTAATATGTACGACTTAGGTCTTGATAAGAATTTGTTTGATTTTGTTGCTAAAAATAAAAAATCATTTCAAATTGAAAATGGAGAACAAGAAGTATCTGATTATTTATTACAGAATTATCAAAATGATATCAGGTGGAGAAAACCGGAAAAAGTAAAGAAACTTGCTGATAAATATCCATATAATACGATTCCTGAAGCCCAAAAAGCTATTGAACTTTATTGGGCAAGTAAAAATATTCAGAATACAATAAAATCGACTAATATTAAATATTAACTATGCCTAACAGGTCGGTATATGTCATTGGCTTTTCCGCACCGCGAGAACTTCCTGGCTAAAGAGGAACGCTAAGTGGTCGGCGGTGCGGCCTGCCCCGGCTCCCGCCGGGGACTCCCACTGGTGT
>CALEZX010000083.1 GCA_937928185.1 uncultured Caryophanales bacterium | reverse complement strand
AAGAAAAACTGGAACAAGAAAAACTGGAACAAGAAAAATTGGAAAAAGAAAAACTGGAACAAGAAAAACTGGAACAAGAAAAATTGGAAAAAGAAAAACTCGAACAAGAAAAATTAGAAAAAGAAAATGCGAATATCGATGATACAGTTCACATCAAAGAAGATAATGAAATTGCGGTTCATATTAAAAATATATTCGATGTTCCAATCAATAATATATCAAACACAGATACTGAACGAAGTGATATAGAATTAGTTCAACTCAAAAAGGTCGATTTAACTGACAAAACTTTAACTGTTGATGATTTGATTATTAAAACTGTCGGAGAATACGAAGTTTTAAAAGAATACAGAAAAAGCATGACCCATCAAAATGAAAGAATTATGAATTTATCAAAATCAATTTTGACTGACGATATGAATTTAGAACAACCGATTCAGCAAATACTTGTTCCCATATCCACAAAGCCAGTCAATGCAAAAAAGAAACATCATCACCGTAAATCCAAATCCAGATCGACTAAATAAACAATATTTATGCAAATTAATTTTTATAATATTCGTAATATTATAAAAATCACCATTTAAAATAAGATATGATAATAAATTTTTAATTTGTGTTCATAATCACTTCCGTTTTTGAAATATATTTTAAAACTCTTTTCACCTTTCGTAAATCCAATCATCGTAAATATTAAATCGTGATTAATATTTTTTATATCCATCATAACGTACGAAGACACAATCTGCTTTATTGGCTTATCAGCCTTTGGAGTAATCGTAATAATGGCTTCTTCTTTTGGTTTTAACGGCTTATCTAACACAGCTATATTAACTTCGCATGTAATTTTATCCTTAATAAATCCTTTATCAATGACATATGATGGGTAATCAATAATCGTTTCCATTTTCGGTATATCATTTGGCTTAACTTGTTCTAATTGTATTCTCGGTGGAGGTATCTGGTGTTTCCTACTTTTTGGCATTATATATTACACGCATAAATTTTTATGCATCTTGTCTAATAATCATTTCTTCGTAATGGTGTTTTTCTTTGGGGATAAAATTGTCATCGATTATATTTTTTCTGTCTACATATAACCCTTCATTATATTCAATATCAAAATAGTTATTCTTTCTACGCATTAATATACATACTATAAGACCACATGTTCCTATGGCAGCTAAGCATAATGCCCCCATTATTATACCAGTAATGATTAATGCTTTTCTTAATGTATCGTCATTACTGTTTGAGTGTATCGAACTATCTGTTTCACGACTTGAACTATCATAATTTACGCTTGAACTATCTGTTTCATGACTTGAACTATC
>CALEZX010000082.1 GCA_937928185.1 uncultured Caryophanales bacterium | reverse complement strand
GATAGATAGAACGATTATTCTGTTTCTGATATAAACCCTGGAAATACTGTGATGCACTTTGCCAAAAGGCAAAACAACCCATCGCTGTATATCCGGATAAATCCATCGTTTTTATCTGAAATAATCCTTTCGTAAATGACTCCACAAAAAAGAAAAAGTTTTTTACAAGAAATAAGTTAGCACCCAGTTCTTTCATAAAATTGATAATATATTGATCCATTGTTAATCTCCTTTATTTTCCTTGTTTTGTTTTATCTGACAGGATGGACAGATTCCGTTAAACTGAACAGACAAGTCAGATAATAGAAAACCAGTTGTTTTAGTCAGATAAGAAATAAGTTTTTCAATTGGCAAACCTTTGATAGGATATAATTCATGACATTCAGAACAAGAGATCTGAGGTAATGAATTATTATCATAAAATGAAAACAAAAATTCACCTTCAGAATCCATTGTTCTGATAATTCTTTTCGCATTAACGCCACTTTGTAATATCCGGTAAACTGTCGATATTGCCAGATTAGGTAAGACTTTAATAACTTGTTCATGGAGTTCAATTGCGGTAATGGGTTTATCATGATTTTTCAGAAACTCATAAACTATTCTTTTCTGTTCAGTCATTCGTTCGCTCATATCATCACCCCAGCTAACTGTCTGTCTTAATCATATCATTATTGCGAATCATTTGCAATAACATAATTAAATTGAATTTATATTATATTAACTAAATAACACCTGATAATCCTTCTATGTTGGTAATTTTTCATTAAAACACGAAATGTATTTAAATCGTAGAATAATCCGTGCTATTAATAAGTGAATAACAATCACATATTTAAGTATCTGACATATCCTTCATTAGTTACGGATAAAAAGAAATACCGAATTCGAAACTAAATCATTATGGATAAGAAAATATCAATCATTTTCATTACAAAATATTCATAGTTATCTTGAATCAGTTATCAAAAAATGCTATGATTTCTTTAAAGAATTACTATAGAAGTATCTAAAATAATTTTTATTAATGTTTTATAGATTATTATACCTGCACATACTACATAATATCGCAAGAACAATGATATTTCTTTCATCCATGATTATTTTATATGCGGAGGATTTTTATGAAGAAGAAATGGTTCGTGTTTGTCCTAGTAATGCTAACAGGTTGTCTACTCATCGCTTTAACTTATCAAAAACCATTAACAGAAGAACCTACACGGGTTGTAACTGTTGATTTATTAAAAGATACCCAAGGGACTTATAACGATCATTCGTTAATTTTAAGCGCCTTGGGTATTTCCAATTTGAAGACCATAGAAGAAACTCTTGGAGCGACTTCAAGACTATCTAAAAATAGAAAATACGGGGTTGTCAAATTACCAGATACTTTGACGGCTATTGACGTTTACCAGTATTATCCGGAGTTTGCTCCCTATTTTGAAATTGACTATTATGTACAGACCGGAGAAGTAGAACCCTCCAATCCAAATTACACAATCGAAGATCCTCTATATATTAATCAGAATGAATATCCCTATGTCAATATCGGTGATACCTGGAATCAAACCTTAGGACAGGGAATTACTGTTGCTGTTATCGATACCGGTATTGATACAGATCATCCGGAATTTGCCGGTAAAATCAGTTTAGAGTCCTATAACGCCTCTGATGATTTAGTTGGTATTGAATACATCGAAGATGAATACGGACACGGTACATCAGTTGCTGGTACCATAGCTGCCTCATTTGATTCATTAGGAGTAGTAGGTATTGCACCTCAAGTCACTTTGTTGGTTATCAAATGCGAAGTTGATGAAAATGGTAATTTCCTAGCAGCATCAGACTTAGTCTTTGGTATTTACTATGCCATTGAAAAAGGTGCCGATGTTATAAATATGTCGTTTGGCATAACAGCGATGAATCCTTTCGCAGAAGTGTTACAGTTAGCAGCCGATTCAGATATTATCCCTGTAGCCGCTGCTGGTAATGAATCAACTTCAGCTCCAACATATCCAGCAGCGGATATTAATGCGATTGGTGTTGGTGCCTTAGCCAATAATAGTTTTGATTTAGCAATTTATTCTAATTATGGTGAGAATACTTTGTTAGTAGCTCCAGGGACTGTTTATACAACCAAAATAAACGGTGAATACGATATTGCAAATGGTACCTCATTCGCTGCACCAATTGTATCTGGGGCAGTTGCATTATACTTATCTCTAAATCCTAATACTCCTTATGAAGATATAGTTGATTTACTTGAAGCCTCCAGTGCAGATTTAGGACAACCAGGGAAAGACTGGTACTACGGTTTTGGCGCACTTGATGTTGATGCTTTAGTCTGTCAAGAAAAAGGATATGTAACGTTTGATTATCTCACAAGTGAAATTGATAACACATCCCATGTTTTTGTCGTTGGACGTCCGTTACAGGAATATCCTGAACCCGAACGATCGATGTTAGTATATGACGGATGGTATTTTGACATTCAAAAAACGAATGAAATTGAGTATTTTGTCAGTTCATTTACTACTAATTTGACTGTATATGCTTCGTGGATTAATGAAGATGAGGGAATTCCTTATTTATATTCGTATTTACCGGATGGTTCTATTCAAATAGATCAATATTATGGAAAAATGCGATATCTCGTTATTCCAAATGAAATTGAAGGTAAACTCGTCACTTCAATTGGAATCGGTGCATTCCAAAACAATCAGCGAATTAGACAGATTACCTTACCAGATAATCTTCTTTATATAAATGCTCATGCTTTTCAGGGTGCTAACAGATTATTAGAAATCAAAATTCCTTCATCCGTTTTATCCATCGGAGATTATGCATTTTACGGTAATTACCGAATGGGGACAGTCATTATTGAACAAGATTCGCAACTGAAATCAATTGGTGATTTTGCATTTTCACAAGATGTGAATTTACAACGATTTGATATTCCTTCAGATACCCAGTTTTTCAACGGATCAGTATTTTATGGATGCGTTTCAATTCGAGAATTTAACGTCGATTCATCAAATCCCTATTTTGAATCGATTGACAGTATTATTTATGATGATACTATTCAATATGTAATTGCTAATCCAGCTGCTTTAACTGCATCGGTAGTTATTCCTTCTACCGTTAACACAATCAAAGAATTTGCGTTTGGTTATTCAAAACGTTATTCAGTGACGTTACCAGAAGGACTAGTTGAGATTAAGAAATATGCTTTTTCATTTTCTAGCCGATTATCTTCAATTACAATTCCATCTACTGTAATTTCTATCGAAAACAACGCTTTTCAAAACAATACAGTATTACAGAAAGTTACTTTCATGCCGAACAGCAGCCTTGTATCAATAGGTGAATATGCTTTTGCTTATACGAGTTCGCTTCAGTCAATCACTATACCTGCAAGTGTTTCATTCTTAGGAAACTATGCATTTTTTTCAGCTACTTCTTTATCCTCGGTTGTTTTTGAAACCGGTAGTCTTGTGACTGTCATCGGTGATTCAGTATTTAATACTAATTTAAGTTTGACTGATATCCAATTGCCAAAGAATATTACGAGTATTGGAGATAATGCCTTTTACCAAGCTATCAGATTACCAAACATTTCACTTCCCGATACAGTTACTTCAATAGGTAAATATGCATTTTCACATACTTGGACTATGAGTTCGTTTATTGCATCAGATAATCTTATTATAATTGATGACTATGCTTTCTCTTATTCAGGTATCAATTTAACATATATTGGTGATTCTGTTGGATATGTCGGTGAAGGCGTTTTTGGCGGGGCAGAAAATTTAACGTCAGTTTTGGTCAGCGCAGAAAATACAAACTATAAAACCATAGATGGAGTACTTTATTCATCAGATGAGAAAACACTTGTCGCTTATCCAATGGGATTATCGACGAATTCAATTATCCCAAGTGGTGTCGAAATCATTGGTGCTGGGGCTTTTTATGGTAATACGGAATTAGTAAACGTAACTTTTCCAAATACAGTTACCCATATCAATGATAATGCGTTTTACTTTAATACGACGTTGAATAATATAACATTACCCTCTAGTTTACAGTTTATTGGAATACAGGCTTTTTCTGTTAATAGCTCATTATCACAAATCATCATTCCCAGTTCTGTTAAATCAATTGGCCGTCTTGCCTTCAATTCCGACTGGGAACTCAATACGATTACTTTTGAAAGTAACTCTTCACTAAACCGTATTGGCTTTGCAGCTTTTGCCGGAACCGGAGTGACATCACTATCCATACCGTCCAGCGTTACAGAAATTGCTCAAGGAGCATTCGCCAACAGTATCAACTTAACCAGTGTTGTTTTTGAAGAAAATAGTATGCTAACGTATATTGCCGCTGATATCTTTACGAATTCACCGGTATTATCATCAATTCAATTTTTAACTGGATCACAATTGTTGACAATACAAGCCCATGCTTTTGACGGATTAAATAAGATTTCGTCAATTAATTTATCCAATGCAACGCTCTTAACAGAAATAGGTAATTATGCCTTTTTTGGATGTTCAAGTCTATCAGAAGTAATATTACCTGATTCGTTAGAATATATTGGACGATTTGCTTTTTCATATAATAATTTATTGAGTACAATAACAATTCCAGAAAATGTATCTTTTATCGGTAAATATGCTTTCTATAGTACAAATTCAATTTTTGTTTCGTTTGAAGCTTCGTATTTACCATTAGGTCTTGATGAATTATGGAATCAAGGAATTGGCGGATACTTAGTCAATATTCAAAGTCGGGTTGTTACAGAAGAATACGACTATGCTATTTTAGGCGATGGTTTTATCACTTTAATCAAGTATTTAGGTAGTGAAGAACATCTTATCCTGAATGAAATAGAAGGAATCCCAATTACATCAATTCAACCCGGAGCTTTTAAAAATAATCAATCAATTAAAACTGTTGTTTTACCAGATTCTTTAGCAGTCGTTCCTAGTGAATTATTCAAAGATTGTACGAATTTAACTTCAGTGACGCTAGGATCAAAGATTGTAGAAATCATGAATTCAGCCTTTGAAAATACCAGTTCTTTATCATCAATATCTATTCCGTCAACTGTAACAGAGATAGGAAAACATGCTTTTGCATCGAGCGGATTAACTTCAATTTCATTTGAAATCGGTTCTGTATTAAATAAAATCGATGATTATGCTTTCGCACAAAGTTCATTATCTACGATTGCATTACCGGATGATTTATCATATATTGGCAGTTATGCATTTTACCGCGTTTTATCTTTAGGAAGCATATCGTTTAACACTGGCTGTCTTTTACAAATCCGTGATTATGCATTTTTTGAAAGTGGACTTGTAAGTTTATCGATACCTGCGAATGTAGAATATATCGGTGAGTTTGCATTTACCGCTAACCGATTAATGTCATCGATAACGGTCGATGCTTTGAACCCATATTACTCATCATTAGAAGGAGTACTCTATAATAAAGATTATTCAAGATTAATAACCTACCCGGCTGGAAAATCAGGGGTTTTCACAGTCCCTGATTCCGTTAAAATCCTAGGATATTCTGCATTTGAAGGCAGTAAATACTTAACTGGAGTGGTTTTCTCGCCTAATAATAAAATTATGTCAATCGGACTAAAAGCTTTTTATGGTTGTGAGGGTTTAACTGAAATCAATCTGCCTAACGATATTATTCATATCGGTTATTACGCCTTTGCGAATAACACATCATTACAAACCTTTAATATCAGTGAAAAGAGCCAATTGACTTCCGTAATGGATGGTGCTTTTTACAATGATCAGCAATTATCATCCATCATTCTTCCTGTTAATATTTTGGAAATCGGGGCTCATGCTTTTGAAAATACTTATTCTTTAACTCAATTACCTTATCATGAAACAAGCCAGATTGTTGGAATCTATGAATATGCTTTTGCGAACAGTGGAATCACTAGTTTGGTTTTCCCAGCAACATTAAAAGACATCGGATCTCACGCGTTCGATAACGCTCAGGTAGGACAAATGATTACTTTACTTGATGTTCCTATTTCTGTTGAAAATATAGGATATGCGGCTTTTGCGAACTTCTCAACGCTTGAATCAGTTAAATTACCTTTTATCGGTTCAGATAAATTTGGCTTGGAAAGCAATAGATTTGTCTATATTTTTGGCTCAACTAATGATTTGCCAGTCAATTTACATGAGGTTAGTTTTTATGAAGGTATTTCTTTCGTTCCAGCCCATGCATTTGACTGGACAATGCAAATTGAAAAAGTCACACTACCTGATAGTGTTATTGAAATTAACGAATATGCTTTTTGTGTAGCTGGGCTGAAGGAAATTCGATTATCTAGTAACTTACGAATCATCGAACAAAATGCATTTTATAATTTCCAAGGTAACGAAATATTTATTCCTTCATCCGTGAGTTATGTTGGTCCTTATGCATTTTACGGTTCTTTCGATATGACAATATATATCGAATCAAATCAAGTTCCTGCTACTTGGCATTCCTTCTGGAATTATAAGGATGAAAATTATAAGAATGAACCTATATATTATCAAGTAATTTCAGGGCATAATCAAGAACTTATCACACTTGAAAACGGGTACACTATTTCGATTAACAACGATGAAACTGCAACAATCATGAAATACTCAGGAACTGACATCGATATCGTAATACCTGAAGCAATGCTTGATCATATTGTAACTAATATCGCTCCATACGCTTTCGTTAGCATCAATGAAAATAATGTAATCACTGATAATACAACGATCAAATCAATCACTGTTCCTGATACGGTCAATTATATCGGAGCTTATGCATTCTCAAATTTAAAAGCGTTGGAAACAATTCATCTTTCTAACTCGATAAATGTGATAGAAACCGGTTTATTTAAGAATAGCACTGGATTAAAAACAGTTACTATTCCAGAAGGTGTCGAGACGATTAAAGCTGATGCACTTTACAACTGTTATCTCGATGAAATAATTCTTCCTAGTACATTAATTGACATTGATAACTTTGCATTGATTAATGTTAATCTGAATGAAATCGTTATTCCTAGAAATGTTGAGCATATTGGCGATTACGCATTATCTGCAGTCAACAGAATCTATTTTCAAAATATTGCATTACCTCCTTATATCGCGACGATATGGAAGAATTCGACAGCCAATGTTGTGTTCGGTGTTTCGTTTAACCAAGTAGAAGGTGATTATCGTTACATGTTGCTATCAGACGATACGGTTATCATCACTGAATATTTAGGCAGTTCTACCAATGTTATTATGCCAGATTCAATCGGAGGATATCCTGTCACCCAGTTAATCGATAGTTTGTTTAAGTATAATCACACGATTGAACATGTGACTTTACCGGCAAATGTTAAAGTATTACCTCCATCGTTATTTCAAGGCGCTTCAAACTTAAAAACTGTATCATTGCCAAACGGACTCATTGAAATAGGTAATTCCGCATTTTTTAATTCAGCATTGAATGAAATATCTTTCCCTGAATCTTTACAAATAATTGGATCTTCTGCTTTGCAAAGTACTCATAACATCAATACTTTAACGATTCCCAACTCAGTAACTTCTATCGGAAGCACCGCTTTCGCAGATATGCGCAATTTGAGTTCGGTTACATTACCAAATAATCTTACCACAATAGAAAGCACGTTATTTTATGGAGATAGTAACCTGAAATCAATTGTCATACCTTCATCGGTTACTACAATCAAAATGCAAGCATTTGCGTCTTCAGGAATCGAGTCTATTGAAATACCGGAGACGATTAAGGTTGTTGGCGAAAATATCTTATTAAATACTCCGCTTTATATCAATTCTCCTAATACAGAGTTTATAATAAATAATATTCTTTTAAATATTAAAGGATTACTGCCTTACAGTTCAACATTAACAATTTCTGAATATATAAGAATCATCGCTGATAATGCATTTGGTGAACAACCACAATTAACTGAGCTATATATTCCTGAAACTGTCGAATATATCGGCAGTAATCTCTGCACCAACTGTCATTCACTAAAAAAAGTGACAATTCCTTATGTACCAATCAATTTAGGGTATGGTAGATTTTTAAGTTCAAGCGAAACCAGCATAAAAGAAATCGTTATATTACCTGGAGCGACAGAAATTCCAAATTATGCTTTTTCTGGTTTTACTGAACTTGAATATATCACAATTCCTGATTCTGTTACATATGTCGGTTCATATGCTTTTCATGAATGTGCTAAACTATCTCGCATTGAATTTATTAATCCAAGTATAACGGTGGATCAATACGCACTATTAGGCTGTATTGGCATCCGAGAAATGATTTTCCCTAGTTCTAATATTTTTGGTTTAAGAGTTGTTTTTGGCTATTCATATGGCATCCCAGCATCACTAGAAACTGTCATATTAACGAATGGTACTACGAGTTTAAATTATGGCTATCTGTCTGATGCTTCTAGTTTAAATAAAGTAGTTATACCAGCAAGTATTACATCCATTGATAGCGATGCTTTTTACAATTCATTCAATGTTACGCTCTATTTTGAAATATTATCGGCTGCTTGGACTGGAGGTGAATTGGACTTACCGGCAAAATGGTTTGGACACTGGAGTTATGTAACGTTAATGCAAAACAATCAAACCATCTCTAAATCTCCAATTGGACATGGCGATGTATTAACATTGATTGATAATCCGGTTCAAAATACAACTGATCAGTATTCGTATCAATTTATCGGCTGGGACAGCAATAATGACGGTATAGCTGATTCTGTACCATCAACGATTGGCGGACCTTTAACACTGAAAGCCGTTTATCAAGAAACGATAAATAATGTCACTATTAATTTCTATAAAGAAGATGGTGTTACCTTAATTCAATCGATAACAGTTCCGTATGGAACGAGTGTCAGCGGACCAATGCCTCCAACTAAAAATCCAACAGAAGAGTTTTCCTATGTCTTTTTATACTGGAGTAATCCGATTGATCCCGTAATTGGGAACTATAATACTTATCCAGTTTATCAGGCAGTCATTAATCAGTATACCTACCAATTCTTCGACTATGAAGGCAATGTTATTGCTCGCGGAACCATTAATTATGGTGAAGCAATTACCATCCCGGATTATCCTACTATGCCATCAACTGCTGAATATTCATATACATTTTCAAATTGGGATTTGTCAGTTCCTGAAACCATTACGAGTAACATAGATTTTCATCCTGTATATTCATTTACTTCAAATCCATATCAGTTAACGATTGATTATCTCGATGGTTCAAACGTTGAAACACAAACGGTCGATTATGAATCATTAATACCTATACCTGGTTTGATGATGAGAATAGGGTATTCTTTTGGTGGATGGTATTATGATATCGAATGCACCATGGCAATCAATTCCTATTTAATGCCTGCAAATAATCTGACGGTTTATGCAAAGTGGATACCTGGAACACATCGATTAGATTTCATTGATGGAATTTCTTTAGAAATCATTTATTCCGCTTCTTATGATTACGACGCTGATTTAAGTCAATTCACTATCAATGACCCTTACAAGTTAGGATATACTTTTACAGGCTGGTCAAAGAGCGTTCCTTTAAACATGCCAGCAGAAGACGTTACGATTCAAGCGATATTTGAAATCAATTCATATTCACTCACATATAAAGATTACGATAATTCGATTCTTTTCACTCAATCGTTTACATATCATTCGGAATTAAGTGTAATCGACATTGATGATCCCGTCCGGGCGGGATATTCTTTCTCTGGTTGGAATAAATCGTTACCTGAAACAATGCCAGCGGAAGATTATGTAATTATCGCAACTTATCAGGTCAATGATTATTTACTTTCCTACAGCATTAACGGCGATACACCTGATAGCAGTAATTACTACTCATTCAATAGTGAGATTACTCTAATTAACAATCCTCTAAAGAAGGGTCATACATTTGCCGGATGGTATTTAGATCCGGATTTCAATGCGACATATGATTTGGTAAATATGCCTTCACATGATTTAACTCTTTATGCAAAATGGAACATTAATCTATATCAGTTATTATTCATTGATACTTATAATACTCTCATTACGTCGTTCTCGTTCTATTATGGCGATTCTATAAGTGGTATTACTGTTGAGGCACCCGTCATTGAAGGATATCAATTTTCTACATGGAATACCGAAATTCCAACTACAATGCCTGCGAACAACGTTACCATTAAAGCAATATATGTTAAAAACTCTTATTCTATTGATTTTGTCACGAATGGTGGAGATACCATTGAGAGTCAAACTTATCCTTATCACGATTTACTAAATTTACCTTCTGCAACAGGAAAACTCGGTTATTTATTTGCGGGTTGGTATGAAGATATTAACTTAACAATAAAGTTTAATGACATTAATATGCCTGCGACAAATTTAACCTTATATGCAAAATGGACGATTAATTCCTACTTAATCACATTTTTTAATGCCAGTAACTCAGTAATTTCTACACAAAGCGTCGATTATCAAAGCGATATATCATCTTTGGCCGTTAATCCTCCAAGTATATTAGGATATGATTTTATTGGATGGGACTTAGAAATACCTGAATCTATGCCTGCAGG
>CALEZX010000081.1 GCA_937928185.1 uncultured Caryophanales bacterium | reverse complement strand
TTTATATTATTAATTGGTCATAAACGAATGCATAAAACACTTTTGTTAATTAGAAGAGACTGTATAATATTTTGTGGACTTTCAAAAAGTAGTAAAATCAAGTGAAGGAAATAAAAAGAGAAAACCTTAGTGTATAATAAGTTTACCACAACGCACCATACACAGGAGGTTTTCCCATGAATGATTTTACCACAAAAATCGTTAGTTGTCTCGCTAAGGGTGAGAAAATTGATGAAACAATCCAGGAATTATTTCGTAATGAGTTAGAAAGAGCGGTCAATGAACTACTGAAAGTTGAATTATCAGAGTTACTTCATTATCAAAAATATGAGCGTAGCGGCTTGAGTTTAACGAATTCTCGAAACGGATCCTATGAACGTGAATTCAATACGAGTTATGGCGTATTAAACCTGGTAATCCCCAGAGATCGTAACGCTGAATTTGATTCTCCTATCGTACCTAAGTATGAGCGTAGAGATACAAAAACTGAAGACATCATTGTAAAACTATTTCAAACAGGATTAACGACAGAAGAGATATCGATTATCGTTGAATCCTTATATGATAAGAAATATAGTAAAGGCACGATATCCAATATTACTGAACAGGTGATTGCGAACGTTGAAGCGTTTAAACAAAAACAACTTGATAGTGAATTTGCGGTCATTTATCTTGATGCGACTTATATTCCATTGCGTAGAAATTCAGTTTCTAAAGAAGCGGTTCATATTGCGTTAGGAATTAAACTGGATGGAACGAAAGAACTTTTAGGTTACGCAATATATCCAAACGAGGCCATTTCGGCTTGGGAAACACTTTTAATTGATCTAAAGTCTAGAGGGCTAACCAAACCGTTATTATTCGTCACAGACGGACTAAAAGGGATTGAAGAGATGATTCATACAGTTTATCCAAAAGCTGATATTCAGCGTTGTTTTGTTCATATCATGCGGAATATCGCATGGAAGGTTCGTGTGAGTGATCATTCAATAATATTAAGTGATTTTAAAATGATTCACAAACAAAGTAATAAAGCGGATGCGATAAACTGTCTTAATGACTTTATCTCAAAGTGGGATAAAACTTATCCTAAAGTCACAGAATCTTTAAAAGATAATCATTATCTATTAACTTTCTTTGATTATCCAGAAGCGATTCGTCCTTCGATTTATACAACGAATCCGATTGAAGGGTTCAATAAAGATTTAAAACGCAAATTCAAGGTTAAGATTCAATTTCCTTCAGAAGAATCGCTAGAAAAATACTTGGTTAGTCGTTTTGATGAATATAATTATAAAGGTTCATCGAGAATCTTTAAAGGTTTTGGATTAGCGCTCGCTGAGCTCCAATTAAAAATAGTGGATAAGTATCTAGTATCATAAGTCCACTCATTCGTTTAAAACTAAAACAAAGATTCAAAACTTAAGACTTAAAGACTAAGGTCTCTTAATACTAATACTAAAAGAAAGTACACAACATTCTTGACACTACCAATTAGAATAATTGTGATATAATAATCTATGCATTTAATTATTTTGAATGTATAT
>CALEZX010000080.1 GCA_937928185.1 uncultured Caryophanales bacterium | reverse complement strand
AAACGTCTTTATTTAGACGTTAAACGATAAAAAGCAACTTAGTATAATTAACCTGGTGGAGCTGCGGGGATTTGAACCCCGGTCCAAAATGACCGACCATTTGATTTTCTACATGCTTAGTTCTCTGTTAATTCTCGTTACCAGACTGCCAGAGCACTCACTATCCGATAACCAGCCTTATTGATTTCACTGACAAGCCTAAGGTGGCGATTTGTTTCGCAATCCTGCTAACTGAAGTTCACTCTAGCCCGCAGGCTGGATAAAGTAAACTCGCTACTTCTTCTTAAGCAGCGTAAGCGTAATTTTGGTTTCCAGTTATATTTACTGGGTGCACTTTAGATATGCCGATCGCATGCTTACCAAACTCGAACCATCCTGTCGAATCCAGAACAGCCCCATTGAAAACTCATAAAATGAGTTTATTTTATTTTGCCAAATTCTTTCATGACCTTTTGAACATGGCGTTTTTGGTCATCTTCTTTGGCGGTCTCGCGTTTATCATAAAGTTTTTTTCCTTTACATAACGCAACTTCTACTTTACATAACGCTTCTTTTAAATAAACTTTCGTCGGAATTAATGTCATGCCTTCTTGTTTTAATTTAAGAGCTAATTTTATTATATCACGTTTCTCCATTAATAACTTACGTTCTCTAGTTTCTTCGTGATTGAAGAGATTTCCAAAAGCGTATTTAGTGATATTCATATTTAAAATCAGAAGTTCATAATTTTTTATCCGGCAATAAGCGTCGCTAATTGATACTTTTCCTAAACGGATAGACTTAATTTCAGTACCTGTCAGGACAATTCCACATTCAAAAGATTCCAAAATGAAGTAATCATGAGCGACTTTTTTATTGTTGGTAATAATCTTCATTTTATCATCCTTTCTTAATCTACTAACTCAAAATCAACTTGTCCTTTGAGCGGGTTGACTCCTAATAATTTAACCTTGACAACCATGCCGATGGTATATTCTTTTCTAGAAGCAATGCCTAAATACATCATCTTTTCCTCAATAAATTCCATTGCTTCTTTAAAACTTGAGATATGAACCAGGCCTTCAACCGTATTGGGAAGTTCGATAAACATTCCAAAACGGGTTAAAGTAGATACAACTCCTTCAAAAATATCTCCTTCTTTACCCATCATGAATTCAGCCTTTTTCATGTCGAGTACTTCTCTTTCAGCCATCATAGCTTTTCGTTCTGCTTTTGATGTTATATCAGCAATTTCCGGAATAGTCGTTTCATAATGCATAATCGTTTTAGGATCAAGCCGTTTTTCGAACAGATATGTTCTGATTAAACGGTGTACTGTCGTATCGGGATATCTTCTGATTGGCGATGTAAAATGAGTATAATCCTCAAATGCAAGACCGTAATGACCGAGATTATGTTCTGAGTATTTAGCT
This sequence comes from uncultured Caryophanales bacterium, assembly GCA_937928185.1. Taxonomy (GTDB): domain Bacteria; phylum Bacillota_I; class Bacilli_A; order Izemoplasmatales; family Hujiaoplasmataceae; genus UBA5603. Next base: position 37,281 of record CALEZX010000080.1, on the reverse strand, counting down.
TTGGCCATCGATCTTAACATCATCATATTGATGACTTTTTCAAACTTCGTATCTTCAACTTTTAATAAAAGATTCTGAAGATGTTTCTGATTGATAACTTTAGGCAGTTTGACCGGATAACCGATTCCTTTTGCGAAAGCGAACAGTCCATCAATTTTCATCTGATCTGGGGTTTCATGGATTCGGTAGATAAAAGGTAACTCTGCCAAATCGAAATGTCTCGCAACAGTCTGATTCGCTATAAGCATGAATTCTTCGATAATTCCTTCAGAAATACCACGGTCTTTAATAACGATATCTTTAACTTTACCCTGTTCGTCAAAGACGATTTTAGGTTCAATCGTTTCAAAGTTGATAGAACCGTTCTGGCTTCTTTTCTCATAGAGAATTTTAGCCAATTCATTCATCTTATGAATTGATTCTACTAACGGTTGATATTGTGATAATACTGTTTCATCATCAGCTAATATGGCATTGACTTTTTTATAAGTCATCTGCGCGAACGATTTGATAACTGAAGGAATAATCCGGTAATTTACCACTTCACCCTGAAGATTAATTTCCATTATACAGGAAATTGTTAATCTGTCAACCTGAGGATTGAGGGAACAAATGCCATTCGACAATTCTCTCGGTAACATCGGAATAACCCTGTCAGCTAAATATACGCTTGTACCTCGGTTAAGAGCTTCCTTGTCGAGTTCTGTGGATTCTCTGACATAATAACTGACATCAGCGATGTGAACGCCTAATTCATAATTCATATTATCTAATCGTTTGATTGATATAGCGTCATCGATATCTTTTGTATCATCACCATCGATGGTAAAAATCAGTTCGTTTCTTAAATCAGACCGATCTGTCAAATCTCCGGCTAAAACTTCATTCGGTATTTTTTTAACTTCGTTTTTCACCGTATCAGGAAAATCGACGGTCAAATCATGCGAAGCGATAACTTCCAATATCTCAATTCCAGGATCAGTCATATGACCAATCACTTCGGTTATCTGACAATCGAATATTTTATTTGGCGAATATCTTATAATTTTGGCTTTAACAATCGAATGATCAATCAATCCTTGTCTCAGAGAAGGTTTGACGCGAAAAAGGTTATCTTCATGGATGTCTTTAGGAAAGATGGCTCCCTGAAAATATTCACCGACGATTTGTTCCAAAGACCGTTTCAAAACCCTAATAATGACGCCTTCAAATTTAATACCTTCGGTTTTTTTGGTGATTCTGACTAAACAGTAATCTTTGTTTGAAGCGTCACCAATAGCGCTTTTAGGAATAAATATATCCGGTAATGGCGTTTCTGAATCGCGAATAAGAAATCCGAATCCCTGACGTTTTAAATCTAAAGTACCTTTAACAATTCCTAATTTCTCGGCAGTCTGATATCTATCTTTTTTGTTTAATCCGATAAATCCCTGATATTCTAATTCGTTCAAGGTTTTTAAGAATAATGTCCAGGTTTTTGAATCTTTGATTTTTAATGCATTTCCTAATTCTCTTGCATCGAGTGGCTGATAGTTTTCAGACTCGATATAAGATAAAATTGTGTCTTTCATACTATCCCCCCTTTAAGTGATATTAGAAAAAAAAAGAACACAGCGAAGTGTTCTAAAGGACTAAGGCTAAAATCGTTACAACAGCAAAAACTACGCTCATCCCCATCGTTAAACGGTTCAAGAAGAGTTCCGGACCACGTTGTTTCTGATTCTTGAATAATTCTGACTTTTCACCAGAAAATGTGTTCTTGACATCGTCCTTTGACTCCTGTAACATTACCAAAGCAATTAACAGAACGCTAATAACTAATAATAACCAATCTAATGCTCCCATGTGTTACCTCCTCAGTATCGATACTCAATAAACAAAAAGAGTACCTTGCTTCGCACTTAATAATTATACCATAAAAAAAAGCTTTTGGAATACCCAAAAGCATCTTTTTTTTATAGAGTTTTTGTGATAATTAGAATGTTCTTGTTGTTTTAATCGATTTGATGCCTTTATATTCAGCAACTTCGCCAAGTTCTTCTTCAATTCTTAATAATTGGTTGTATTTAGCCATTCTGTCAGTTCTTGCTAAAGAACCGGTTTTAATCTGTCCGGCATTCGTAGCAACGGAAATATCAGCGATCGTTGAATCTTCTGTTTCACCGCTTCTGTGGCTGACGACAGCTGTGTAACCAGCTTTATGAGCCATTTCAATAGCGTTGAAAGTTTCAGTTAAAGTTCCGATTTGGTTAACTTTAATCAGAATTGAGTTAGCGATACCTTTTTCAATACCAGTTGCTAATCTTTCTGTGTTTGTAACGAATAAATCATCACCGACCAATTGAACTTTTTTACCTAATTTTTCAGTGATATAAGCCCAGCCTTCCCAGTCATTCTGATCTAAACCGTCTTCGATGGAAATGATTGGATATTTTTCTACTAATGCAACATAGAAATCAACTAATTCTTTATTAGTGAAAACTTTGTTTTCGCCTTTTAATTCATAAACTTTCTTTTCGGCATTATAGAATTCGCTGGCAGCGACGTCCATACCAATGGCGATATCTTTACCAGGAACGTATCCGGCTTTCGTGATAGCTTCAATAATAGCCTGTACGCCAGCTTCATTGGATTCTAAATCAGGAGCATATCCGCCTTCGTCGCCAACTGAAGTGTTAAAACCTTTGGCGTTAAGAACTTTCTTTAAATTGTGGTAAACTTCAGCGCCCATTCTTAAAGCTTCACGGAACGTTTTAGCTCCAACAGGTAAAATCATGTATTCCTGGAAGTCGATTGAGTTATCGGCATGTGATCCGCCATTGATGATATTCATCATCGGTGTTGGTAACACTTTTGCATTGAATCCGCCTAAGTATAAGTAAAGCGGTAATCCGACGTAATCAGCAGCTGCTCTGGCACATGCTAATGATACACCTAAGATAGCGTTAGCGCCCAGTTTACCTTTGTTATGAGTACCGTCAAGTTCAATCATGAGTTTGTCTAAGAAAGCTTGCATCGTTACATCATAGCCGATTAGCGCTGGTGCAATGATATCATTGACATTCGCAACAGCTTTTAATACGCCTTTTCCTAAGTAACGGCTCTTATCACCATCACGAAGTTCAATGGCTTCATATTCACCGGTTGATGCCCCGCTTGGCACGATAGCGCGTCCAAATGCGCCTGATTCGGTAAATACTTCTACTTCAATGGTTGGATTTCCACGGGAGTCCAACACTTCTCTTGCATGAATACTAGTAATGTTTGGCATTTTTAAATCTCCTTTTTTATCTATAAATTTTTTATTTTTAGAACTACGAATAAGTTCGTTTAACCCCTAAATAAGTTCCGACCCCAATCATTAAGAGTGTGATGAGATAATTAAAGTCAAAATAAAGAATTAAATTGAGTGGATTGTAATAATAGATTAACCAGTTCCAGTAGATTCTGATATCAAAGATAATTGATGCATATTCAGCAGCCTGCGCATAAATTAATACGATTGGCAAAGCTTCAATAATGACTGCTGAAAACAAAAGACTGATCAGCGTTATCCCTGAATATACGATATGCGGCTGAAGATATTGTTTCCTGATCATCGTTCCCATGATATAAGCTAACAGCCAGAACAATAGACCGCTTAATCGGGTCGATAAAAATTTTACAAACAGTGAATCAATTAAACCGAATAACATCGCTAAAGCGGTTGTTAAGAGTACAGAATATAACAGCACAAAGAATAAATCTTTAAGTTTTATCGCCTTTAAATCTTTACTGATCATGAATGTATAATCAATGATTTACCCGTCATTTCCTCGGGTTGTTTGAGATTCATTAATTCTAAAAGCGTTGGGGCGATATCGCCAAGATTACCTGATTCTCTTAACGAAAGCGATTTGTTTGTAATGATTAAAGGTACTAAATTAGTGGTATGAGCTGTGAATGGTTCTCCGTTTTCATCAAGCATTTTTTCACAGTTGCCATGATCTGCGGTAATAATCGCAACGCCACCTAATTCTAATATTTTATCCACGACTCTGCCTACGCATTCATCAACCGTTTCAACGGCTTTGATTGCGGCTGGAATAACACCGGTATGTCCTACCATATCGCCATTAGCGAAGTTGAGGATAACTAAATCCAAATCACGTTTGTCAAGTTCTTCAATTACAGCATCAGTAATTTTATAAGCGCTCATTTCCGGCTGTAAATCATAAGTAGCAACTTTCGGTGAAGGAATCAGAACGCGGCGTGCATTCTTGATTTCTTTGTCGACGCCACCGTCGAAAAAGAAAGTTACATGGGCATATTTTTCAGTTTCAGCGATTCTTAACTGATTTAATCCTAAATCGGAAATATAATCTCCTAACATGTTCGATAGTTCATTTAGTTCGAACGCTAAAGGTCCTTTTACGGAATCGGCGTATTTCATCATCGAAACAAAAAAGATGTTTTCAGGGCCGTTTGTCGTATCGACTTTTGATGCTTCAGGATTTGAATAAGCCGTACCAATCTGGATTGCGCGGTCAGGACGGAAATTAGCAAAAATGATTGCGTCATTCGTCTGAATTAGTCCATCCGTATCGACGACGAACGGAATGACGAATTCATCAGTTACACCCTGGTTATAAGAAGCTAAAACCCCATCATGAGCTGATTTCCGGTGTTCGCCGCGCCCAAAGCTCATTACGTCATAAGCTAACTGCGTACGATTAAAGTTTTTATCGCGGTCCATTGCGTAATAACGGCCGTGGACAGTCGCAATTTTACCATAATGATTTTGTTCCATTGATAATTCTAGTTCATCAACGAAATCAATTCCGGATTTTGGCGGAACGTCTCTTCCGTCTAAAAATGCATGCATGTAAGTTTTTTCAATTCCTGATTCTTTAGCCAAAGCGAATAAAGCTTTGATATGTTCCATATGGGAATGAACTCCACCATCGGAAAGCAACCCGAAAATATGAAGTTTTGAGTGATGTTTTTTTACATGATTAAAAGCCTGGATAAAAGCTGGATTCGTTTTAAAAGAACCATCTTTAATTGCGACATTAACGCGTGTAAATGACTGATATACAATTCGTCCTGCCCCTAAGTTCAGATGACCTACTTCGCTGTTTCCCATTTGACCTTCCGGTAAGCCAACGGCTTCGCCAGATGCCTCTATTAATGTATTCGGAAATTCCTGAAATAATAAATCGAGATGAGGTTTTTTTGCTAGTTCATAGGCGTTTCCACTGTTAATTTCGCCTTTAGCCATCCCATCCATAATAATTAAGACTGTCGGTTTTTTCATTTTTTCACCTCTACCGATAGTATTATACTATAAATATCGTTTTTTATAAAGCATAATGAACGCTTTGTAAGCATTTACACATTTCAAATATCTAGCGAAAACCTAAGGTTTATTTGATATAATAGTGATGAGGTGAATAATCGTGCAAAACAAACTTAATAAACTCTTAGATATCTTAGAAAAAAACATTGATAAAGGCTCAATCAACTATGTTGTTCCCGATATATGGAATGCTTGGGATTATGCAGGAGAAGAAATGAGAAGAATGCCGAACGGAGAACTTCTTGTCAATCCTTATCGTTTTTACAGTTCAGTTATCCGTCAGTATATTTTACCAAAATCGAATGATAAAAAAGATTATTCGAAATCATTATCTAAAATAGAAAATCTAAAGCATAAAAAAGGATATTTAGGCGGAGACTGGGTGAGACAGTCAGTGATGTATTCAACCATGATCCGTACTTCTGCCGCCTGGGACCATGACCGGTCATTTTCGCTTGATTTATCGAATTTTGACGGAATAAAAGAAACCGGTACTTTTGTTAAAATGTTAGCTTTACTGCCATTTTTAAAGAAAATGGGCGTCGATACCGTCTATATGTTACCTATTTCAAGATTTTCATTAAAAGATAAAAAAGGTGAATTAGGCAGCCCTTACGGGGTCGCTAGTTTCTTTGATCTCGATCCAAGTTTAAAAGAAACAATGATTGGATCAAAGATGACCGTTGAAGAAGAATTCCAGGCTTTTGTAGAAGCCTGCCACCGTTTGAAAATGAGAGTCATCATTGATATTATTCCTAGAACAAATGCAGTTGAAAATGATTTGATTAAACTTCATCCTGACTGGTTTTACTGGATTAAGGCAAGCGAATTTGACCAATATAAAGTGCCTTTTGTCGAAGGAATAGAATCGACGAAAGCACCTGTTGCGGAATACATGCCGAAAGTATATGCTTCAAATGATGTATTAAGACATATCGGAATGTTCCAGCACAACCCAAAAGTTATTAATGAGAAACTCTGGAATCAGTTATTAGAAGAAAATCCAAAAGATATTATGTCTGAAATTGAAAAACGGTTTGATTTGAAAATCGCTCCCGCATTTTCCGATCACATCAATGACGTTCAGCCACCGTGGACTGATGTCACATTCTTCAGAATGTATATGGATCACCCGAAAGATAATGTCCGTTATCTCAAAAATAAGAAAACTGCTCCTTATATTCTCTTCGATACCATTAAATCGAATCTTTATCCCGGGGAAATTCCTAATCAGGAACTATGGGATACTTTAGCCAATATTATTCCTTATTACCAGACTCATTTCGGCATTGACGGTGCAAGAATCGATATGGGACATGCGTTACCGACGGAACTATTAAAGATGATTATCGATAATGCCAAAGTCAATGACGCTGATTTCGCTTTCATCGCTGAAGAGATGAATACCGATAATGCACTGAAAGCCAAATTAAACGGATATAACATGATAATCGGCAATGGTTTCTGGATGGAACCGAGAATCTGGGAAAAGAAGCTTCATACTTTTGTTTATGGCGCAAAAGATATCGCTTTACCGATGTTTGCCTGTGCTGAAACCCATGATACTGCCCGCGTTGCCGGCAGAGAAGGCGGCGTAACCTTAGCAAGAATGTTAACGACGTTCAATATGTTTTTACCCAATTTGGTTCCATTTATTAATTCCGGTCAGGAAGTGTATGAAACACAGCCGATGAACACCGGCGTTGACTGCACGGAAAAAGATAAATATAATTTACCTAAAGAAGACTTATTCTACGGTAAGTTAGCTCTGTTTGACAAATATGCATTACATTATATGGCGCCGAACCGCTGGGAATTAGCCGATCATTTGGATGGCATCAAAATCATCCGTCAGGAATGGTTACCTCAGTTAACCAATACCGAATATTTCGTACCGATTTACATGCACGAGTTTGATACGCCGGTCATCGGTTTAGGTTACTATAGCGCTGAGTCGAAAAAATGTTTGTTAGTCTTTGCGAATACTAATATCTACGGCAATATGAGCTGTAATGCAACCATTCAGGCTTTAAGAGAAAAAGTGGATAACCGTGCATTCTCAGGGAAATTACTTTATGCGACTTATGAAATGCCGAGAGAATATCACCAGTTTAATCCCGATGGTTCCGTTCAGCTACACTTAGGACCTGGAGAAGTTAAAGTCATCGAAATATAAAAAAAGCATTCACATTGTGAATACTTTCGAAAGGAAAGAATCGGATGATATCTGATTCTTTTTTTATTGTTCTTTTTGGACTTCTGCTTCCTCAAAATCGCGGTGTTCAATCAGCCGTTTGAGAAGGTTGAGAATAGGAATCAGAACGATGACGTAAGCCATAACTTCTATCGGCATTTTGACGATTCTTAACGGTAAAACCAATAAGATATAAGCACTCAACTGGGTAATGTCGATTTCAAAAAAGGAAAGCTGATTGATGAGCATATAATTCCAGCTTGGCGTCAGAAATAAAGAAACAATCAGATAAAGTAACAAAACAATAAATAACAGTTTATGTGGATTAAATTCTGATTTTTTATATTTTCTCACCCAAAAATTAAGAATGAATAAAACTATGCTGGCAACAACCGATACTGACATCAAAATATATTTTTCTGCGAGATCAAGCGTTGAAGAAATCACCAGATCAGGATTAAAGAGATACAGCGTAACCAATATCAGAAAAATTGCGACAAGAAGATAATTCAGTCGGTAAAACAATGCGTTTTTTGAATCTTTTTTCTGGATGAAAAAAAATCCGGGGATAACACCGTATAAAACTGCATTTAATGTAAAACCAAGATGAAATATCTGTCCGTTTGCGCCGCCGATGAGGAAAAATCCAATCAAATCCTGTGAGATAGCGGCTATCATTCCAAATACAGGTCCATAAAGAATTGAGACGATTATAATCGGTAAATACCCCAATCCGAACTTGATAATAGGCGACTGCGGGTTGGGAAGGGCAATTGAAAAAACTTGAGATAATAAGATTCCTAATGCAACCATTAATCCAGTGAAAATGATTGCCTGAACAGATTTTTTCTTCATATTAATCCTCTCCATGACCTAAGTCAAAATCAATCGGCTGAATATTATTTTTTATCAGATAATTATTGATTTGAGAAAATGGGCGGGAACCGAAAAAACCCCGATAAGCTGAAAGTGGAGAAGGATGAACGTTTTCAATCACTAAATGATTGGGATTTTTTAGAAGTTCTTTTTTACTGCGGGCATGACTTCCCCATAAAACAAAAATAATCGGTTCGGGTTTTTGATCTATTAAACGGATGACTTCATCAGTGAATTGTTCCCAACCGAAGCCTTTATGCGATAAGGGTTTGTTTCTCTCAACGGTCATGATGGTGTTGAGCAGTAATACGCCTTTTTTCGCCCATGGGGTTAAATCTCCTGAAGAAGGCAATTCGTAACCCAAATCACTTTTTAATTCAGTTAAGATGTTGATAAGCGAAGGAGGCATGGCAATTCCTTTAGGAACAGAAAAGGACAGTCCCATTGCTTCACCGGGATTATGATACGGATCCTGACCGAGTATAACGACTTTAATCCGATTGAATGGGGTCATTCTAAACGCATTGAAAACATCGCCAATCGGAGGGAAGCATTGGTGATGTCGATATTCTGACTTAATCTGCTCAGTTAAAGATTTAAAATAAGGTTTGGCAAATTCAGAAGCGAGAATATGATCCCAATCATTATGAATCATTTACTTGACCAGTTTCTTCGTCTCAACGCGGCTGACACATCCGTTTTGAGAACAACTTGAACATCCTGAATAATCTTCGGGAAGTTCACAGCCCTCAGGGGCCTGGGTGTTTGAATTAAGGGAATAGAATAAAACATAAATAGCAACGATGGCTACGATAAAAGCACCACCGATAATATAAGGCATAATGTCACCACTTTCTCTTCTTACTTGATTTCTTCTACCATTTGGAGAAGCGCCTGACTGATGGCATCAATTTCTGATTTAGCCAAAGCGACCGAATCACCGATTACGCCAATATAAATCTTTAGTTTTGGTTCCGTTCCGGAAGGGCGGAGAACAAACCATGAACCATTTTCTAATACATATTTTACTGCGTTTGTTTTATCAAAATTCAAAATAGTTTTAAATTTCGATTCAATGCGGTATGAATACAGATAATCTTCAAAAATCTGTACCGGAACCTGATTCAGGGTCGTTAGAGGATTTATTCTGAATCTCTCAACGATTCTCTGAATTCGGTTCGCTCCTTCGATACCGAATAAATCGATATTATGTAATGCTTCTAAATGAACGCCGTAGGTTTCATAAATATCATTCAGTTTGTCTAATAAAGTCTTATTTTCAACAGACTGATAATATGCAGCTGCTTCCGTAGCCAGCAGTAAAGCCTGTAATGAGTCTTTATCTCTGACAAAATCCTTGATAACATACCCATAGGATTCTTCATAGCCAAAAAGAAATTCTTTATCCGTGTTTTCAAGGAAACGGATTTGTTCGCCGATATACTTAAATCCTGTTAGAGTCTGAATCACTTCAAAACCATAATTTCTGGCGATTTTTGCGCCTAAATCAGAGGTCACAATCGTATTGAAGACGACGCCTTTTTTTGGTAATGTGTTCATTTTTTTTCTTTCGGATAATAAATAATTAATGAGGATTGCTCCTGTCTGGTTTCCGGTCAGTAATACGTAATCATCATTATGTCTGACTGCGACGCCAAGTCTGTCGGCGTCAGGGTCAGTCGCAATTAAAAGGTCAGCGTGGACTTTCTTTCCAAGCCGGATGGCATATTCAAACGCAGAAGCATTTTCCGGATTCGGCGATTTCACCGTTCCGAAAGCTGGATCGTGAATCATCTGTTCTTCAACCGGATAGACTTGATATCCTAAAGATTTCATTAATGAAACCCCGATTTCAGCGCTCGCACCATGTAAAGGGGTAAAGACAATCCTAACGTCTTTTTTGACATCCGGATGAATTTGAACGGTCTTCAGTTGTTCGATATATAATATATCGATTTCTTCGCCGATATAATTTAACAGACCTTTTTCTGACAAAGTCTTTTCATCAAGGGTTTTGATTGAGAATAAATCAGTAACCTCATTTACGTATTTAACAATTACATCTGCATATTGAGGAGTAAACTGACAGCCGTATTCGTCATAAATTTTATAGCCGTTATAGTTTGGCGGGTTATGGCTCGCAGTAACAACGATTCCGGCTGCGGCATGCAAATGTCTCGTCGCAAAAGAAAGTTCGGGAGTGGGTCGTAAATCTTCAAAGAGAAACGATTTTATCCCATAAGCACCCAGGACTTTAGCTGATTCAAGCGCAAATTCTTTTGACATCCGACGGTTATCATGAGCAATGACGACGCCTTGCGTTTTCGCTTTATCACCTTTTGTTTTAATCAGATAGCGCGCAAGTCCGTCATTTGCTTTACGGATAGTATAGATATTTAAGCGATTTGTTCCGGCGCTTAATAAGCCTCTCATGCCGCCGGTTCCGAAAGCAAGCGGGCCATAAAACATTTCTTCAAGTTCTTTATCTGACTTATCCAGTAAATCAGCTTTTAAAGCTGGATCTAAATCGGGTTGATTCAGCCAACGTAAATATTCATCTCTCCACATAATTTCACTCCTCAAATGGAATTATACAACATTTATCAGGGATTTTAAAATAAAACAATCTATCTTTATTCCTTTGACACAAAAAATACTTTTGACGGGGGTCAAAAGTATAATATTGCTATTTTATGTAATCAACAATGCCTTCTCTTCTTGGTTTTACTTTGGGGTTATCACCGTTCCGATATCCAAAACAAATCGCAATATCGTGTTCATAACCTTCTGGTATTTTGACAATCCGATTGATGTCAATCGGATCAGCCTGATGATACATAAATCTCGTCTGACCGACGATACAGGAATCGATTCCTAAAGATTTGGCAGCTATCGCCATATTTTCAACAGCACAGCCGCAGTTGAGTTCACTGAAACCTTCGATGACAGAACTCATGATAACAACGACCGGAGCATGGTAAAAAATATGATAATCAGGCTCATGTTTAATGCCTAACCGGTCCATCCCCGCAATCGTTAGACGATTAATTTCTTCGATAACTTTGGGATTTGTGATGACTGAGAAGTGCCAATTCTGTTTGTTTCTCGAATTCGGGGCGTGAATTCCGCATTCGATAATTAATTTTAGCGCTTCATCATCAACCAATTGAGTCGTGAAGTCACGAACGGTGCGACGATCTAACAGTAATTCAATCACTGGATTTTTCATGGTAAAACGCTCCTTTTCTGTATTATTCTTCTAACGCCAACGGAGATAACTCCGGATGACAGGCGGTTTTAACTTCCATTGTAATGCTCGCTGCTTTTTTGCCATAATTTATCGCTTCATGCATCGATTTATTTTCGATAAGTCCATACATTGTTCCACTGAGTAAAGCATCGCCACATCCAATCGAAGAGACTTTCTTTTTAGCTTCATAGATGAAAGTCTGATAAATGCTTTTGTCGATATTATACGTGATGGGATTAGTTCCATTGGTAACGATAATTTGTTTTAAACCTGTTTTGACGAGTTCTCTTACTGCCAGAATGATGTCGTCGGCAGGATGTCCTATTAACGAAGATAATTCCTTCTGATTGACTTTCAAAAGAGAAATGCGGTTCAAAACCGGTCTTATTCTGACGACTTTCTTTTGAGATACCCCATCGACGATAATCTGTTTATGTGAAAAACGGGTAATCAGATAGGTTAGAACCACTTCAGGTAAATTCGTATCGAAAACAAGATAGTCAAATGTTTCAATCTGCTGCTCAAGGGGAATGAAGAGTTCAGGAGTTAGGTGATCAAATAATTCAAAATCATTGATGCCTAAATCAAGTTCTCCTTTCGGACGGTGAATAGATAAAAATTTTCCGGTCGGATAATCTAATGTCAGAGATAAAGAATAATCAATGTTCAGTTTTTTTAAATCGTCCTTTACAAAATCGGCAAAAGAATCATTACCAAAGAAAGTTAATAAGCTGATATCCATCCCTAAACGTTTTAGATTTTCCGTGATATTTTTAGCAACACCGCCAACAGATAACTCAATTTTACCGGGGTTTGAATCGAATTGGATTAATTCTTCAGAGGAGACACCGATAATATCGACGTTCGCCGCTCCAATAATTAATATTTTACTCATGTCTATTCCAAAATATTTGAGGTGATGTAGTCAACACCCATTTTTATTAGTTTTTCAGCAATTTCTTTATCATCAACGGTCCAAACGGCGACTTTTAAACCGATAAGATGCATTCTTTTTATTAAATTGTCATCGACTTTATCATAAAGGATGTCGATATTGACGTGATTTTTTTCACAGAACTCAATATATCCTTCATTCTTACCCGAAGTTAAATAATAAAGCGTAAATTCGGGGTGATTTTTTTTAAGATAAGTAATATACTTATCATAAAATGTAATGATATTGATATTATCAACCATCTTAAATTTCTTGATTTCCTCGATAACCGATTCAATATTTTCATTTGTCAGATTTTGTTTAAGTTCGACGAACCCATGTTTTTTGTATGTCTTACAAATAAGCAAAAATTCGCTTAATAACGGAATCGTTAAGTTATCCGACAGATTACCGCTTTTGCGGTCAATTAACGTAAATTTTCTGATTTCATCATATCGAAAAGAAGGCAGATAAACGTTGAGCATACCAAGGCGCAAAAGCGTATCATCATGAGAGACAAATATTTTGCCATCTTTTGAAGCATGAACATCACATTCAATCCCAAAATAATTACGATTTGCTGCGGCTACAAAAGCATTGATTGTATTTTCTGTTTCAATGCCGCTTAATCCACGATGAGCAACCATACCTTTAAAATATTTATCAATTTTTACTGTATTCATTCAATCACACTCGCTTAGTCCATTAATATCGTATATATTCTACCATTATTAGGCTGTTTTTTAAACATAAAAAGTAATTTTTAAATAAAAACATCTATCTTTAGCGGTTTCGATGTATAATGTATACTAAAGGACTGATAAAATGGATAATATTGAAGTATTAAAACGTAGTTTTACACGAATGAAATCAGGAGAAATTGTTGTCAGAAACCGAATGATTCCCTTAATATTTGCCATCTGGGCTTTTACCATGGCAGTAATGTTTATAATTTTCTTATTTTTGTTTATCGTCAAAGAACCGATGACTTTTAATGATGAAGTTATACTTCCTACTGATCCAGAATATCAGACGGAATTTATCAACACTATTGTGATAATGGGTTCTATTCTTTTCGCAACTGTCGTTGGATTTGTCATTTCCGTTTCCGTTAAATCCAAACCATGGGTCTACTGGATGCATGACATTGACGACAGATTAGTTGTCTATGAAGTTACACGTCATCACCGCCGTCTCGTCGGCCCGGATTATTTAATCATTTATAACAAATTATCTAAAAGTATTTATGAAACCGACTCAAAAAGAGAAATAAAAGACCAATTAAACCAAAGTCTGTTCTGGACATTTCTAGACGATTCGGCGAATGTAACGGTTAAATTGAAAAAGGAAAATTACAAAGTCGTGTACAACGACAGAGTAAAAAAACAAAAAAGAATTTATAATTTCAGAATCGATGAAAGTATGCTGATATCGAAATATTCGGAAATGGTTTCAACTTATTACAGCGTCAGTAATTTCAACAAACTCATCTCTGCGAGAATTGAAAATATCAACCGTTTGACGCGATTACCGCTTGAACCGGAAATTGCTGCAGCATTATCCAAACATAATTATTAAAATTAAAGGACGTTCACTGGTGAGCGTCCTTATTTTTTATTCAGTTTTTAAAAGCGTTTCGTCGCTGTCTTCTTCTCCGAAATTTCGCAAAGTGTATAATCTTTTCCAGGTCAGGATGATTACTACTGCCACTAATCCCCATTTAATTAAATTGAAGACCCCAAAAATTTCAACCACCGTCCAGAAGGGCATTGGCCAGCCATAGATGATTGGGAGATTGATGAATGCATTATATAAGGTCATCACCACTGAAGTAAATAAAGCGCCGACGATACTGATAATAATGATAGGAGAAAACTTTTTAGTTACATCTAATTTCGCGCGGTTTAAAAACAAAGCCATAGGCAAAATAAAGACCATCGTAGCAATAAAGTTAACACCTTCATCTAGAAAGATAATGACTGGAGCGGTTCCAGGCATAAATACGTGAATGAAATTCGTATAAAGCGAAACTAAAGCAGCTGTTTTCCAGTCAAACCATAGTAATGTAAGGAAAATAATTAATCCCGAAACTTCAACTTTCAGATATGGTGCAGCCGGCATTACCGGGAACCCTAAAAGCATTAAAGCACTTGCCATACCGATTATAATTCCCAAAAAAGCGAATTTTCTCGTTGATAATGCTTTTGGCGTTTTCTGGCGATTATCTGCACGCATAGCTAGTGTAGTAATGCCGAAATAAGACAAAATAATGACGGCATCGATAAGAATGATATATTCGAATGATGTTGGATCTTCTTTTGTTGCTAAAGCATAAGTGATACCTGATAAAATCAGTAAAAGCGAGATTAAGGATATGATCATTCTGTTAGTCACTTTTTTGCTTGAATCATCGCGTTTAGATAATTTCATTACCAGCGCAATTAAAGCTAAATAGCCAACAACGATGATAGAATCGAGCATTACAATCTGATTCCAAGAAGTCGGCGAAGATTTAGTCGCCAAACTGAATGAAATTCCTGCGATGATAAATACCAAAGAAGCAATCGCAATGAACAGCCCGTATTGACTTCTTTTCTCTTTTTTTCTCAGGATGGTTAACAGAAATAATAACCCGATTGCTAATAAGATTGCAATAATTGTAATGATGATGACAGCAGTATTACCCATATTTTCCTCCAAATAAAATGCCCTCTTCCGAGGGCATAGAAAAAGACGAAAAATTACTCATCTTCACTTCTTTCATCCAGACTATACTGTCGGTTCAGGAATCTCACCTGATCGTGCTTTCGCTCGCGGACTATACCGCCGGTAGGGATTTACGCCCTGCCCCGAAGTGGTTCATATTTAATTACAATATTATTATACTATAATATCTAAAAATAGCAATTATTTATATCAATAAAACGTTTTCCAGCGATTAATACCAACGGCACGAATCAGCGATCCGTCGAAATTTGATAATTTTAATGGCTGGCATAGTAAAAAGAACTCATCATCAAGTTTATCTAAGTTGATCAGATTTTCCACAATAACGATTTCGTGGCTAAGTATTGCATGATGTGCTTCTGCGCTTCCGCTTTTTTCAAAACGGACAGAAGGCATGTCTACGCCGATTAGTTCAATTTTATTATCCAGTAAAAAATCGATAATTGATGGTTCAAAAGCAGGATAAGATTTGAAATAATCAAGGGTATTGCAAGACTTTGAATAACCGGTTTCGATAACTATTTTGGAATGTTTCTGGTATGCGTTATGATAGGCCATATCAATTTCTTCGGTTTTGATAAGATTGTCATGGAGACCGACGATGATTTTTGTCGCAAAACCAATGGTTTTATCTAAAGGAATCGATTCTACCGATGAACCCAAGGCAAGGTAATGTGAAGGCGCATCAAGATGAGTGCCTACATGCATTGCCGTAGTCAGCGTTTTTAAACTAAAACCATCGCTGTCTTTCAGGCGTTCTCCTTGAACAGTAATAACTGGATCGCCTGGATAAACGGGGGTTTTATCCGATAATTCCCATGATAAATCAATGATTTGTGGACTATTCTTCATTCTCCTCAACTTCCTTATATTCACTTATTTCTGAAGCAGATAAGGTAGGAACGATAACATATGTATTAATTTTTAAGAAATCTACTGAATAGGAGAAATCGCCATATACACTATCGATTCTGCCCTGGTATTCAACTGAAAGACGTAATAATTTAGCTTTTTCACTGAAAGTAATGACGACTTTTGCATCTTTGGCATAATCCATCGCCGGCAATACGTACAACGTTTTTTCTATGGCGCTAGATGACAGATCAAATGTCAAGGTTAATTCTTTTGAAGTGGTCGAAAGCGACCGGTTCTGAGTATCTTCAATAGCGATTTTTGATTTTATAAACATCGTATAAAGATTGATAAAATCGGTTTTGCTTTTCGATTCAAATTTCTTATCCGACTGCGTATTATCAATGGTATGATTATAGATAATACCTTTTTGATAATTTGTAAAGACAAGCGTTGTTTCATCATTAACTACCATATTGACTGAAATATTTCCAACCATATTATCAGAGCCGATTCGTTTAATCCGGACTCTTAAGTCATCGGTCAGTAAATGTAAAGTCGAAGCATATTCGCCATGATAATCTAGTTCAACCGATTCAGCGTTTCTGAAATTCTCAATGGATTCATTCATTAGTTCAAAAGCTTCTGTAATGGTCATGATAATAGGATTATTCTGGCAGGAGATCATTAACCCTGTAAAAAAAAATGAAAGAATGATTACTAGTATTTTCTTCATAATTGTACCTCTTTCATTTTATTATATCAAATCATCAGGAAAATACCAAAAAAAATGTCGGAAAAAATCCGACATTTCGTTATTTTATGGAAGTGACATGCCAAATTTGGTCTGCGTAATCCTGAATTGAACGGTCGCTTGAGAAAATACCACTTTTAGCAATATTGACGATGGAACTTTCTAACCATTTTTTGCGGTTCTTATAGGCTTCATTAACCACTTGATGTGTCTGAACATAAGAAGAGAAATCCTTAAGAACGAAATAAGTATCTTCATACAACAAACGATCATGAATCTCTTTAAATTCGTTGATATCCACATTCTTAAAGAATCCGTTAACTAATTGGTCGAGAATCAGACGTAATTCTGGGTTGGAATCATAAAGATCTTTTGAATGATAACTACCTGATTTTTGTAACTGAGTCACCTCTTCGGCAGAAAGACCGAAAATAAAGATATGGTCATCGCCGACAAGTTCATGGATTTCAACGTTTGCGCCATCATCAGTACCGATAGTTAAAGCCCCATTCATCATGAACTTCATATTTCCAGTACCGGAAGCTTCTTTTGAGGCTGTCGATATCTGTTCGGATACGTCGCAGGCAGGCATGATGATTTCAGCATATGAAACGTTGTAATTCTCAACAAATATAACTTTCAGGTATTCCGAAGTTTCAGGATCGTTATTGACTAAATCGCCAATGGTATTCAGCAACTTGATGACCTTCTTGGCAAAATAGTAAGCACCGGCCGCTTTCGCACCGAAAATAAAGGTATGGGGAACATAATTCTTTCTAAATTCAGAATCCGATTTCAAGCGGTTATAAACATACATTATGTTTAAAGCGTTCATCAACTGGCGTTTATATTCATGAAGACGTTTAACTTGAATATCGAAAATGGAATCAGGATTTATCTTTATCCCCTGTTCTTCTTCAATCCGTTTTGCCAAAGAAAGTTTTTTTGTTTTCTTCATTTCTGCTATTTTCGACTGAACTGATGAATCATTTTTAAAAGCCAGTAATTTTTCAAGAAGTCTGGGTTCATGACGCCAATTTTTTCCGATGGTATCATCTAGTATTTCCGTTAATTCCGGATTGGAATGGATGAGCCAGCGGCGGTGAGTAATGCCGTTGGTCACATTATTGAATTTATCAGGATATAACTGATAAAAATCATTCATTTCGATATTTTTTAATATTTCAGTATGGAGTTTCGCAACGCCGTTAACGCTATAAGTTCCCACTAAACACAGATTAGCCATTCGCACGACTCCATGATGAATAATTGCCATACGGTTGACAAGATCGATTTGACTATAGGAATATTTATCGATTAAAAAATTGAAAAATCTACGATTAATTTCTTCAATCAGCTGATATATTCTCGGTAAAATCGGCTGCATTAAATAGACCGGCCACTTTTCTAACGCTTCAGACATAATCGTATGATTTGTATAAGCGGTCGAATGCGTTACAATTTCCCACGCTTCGTCCCATTCCATATTTTCTTCATCGAGTAAAATACGCATTAATTCAGGTATGATTAATGTCGGATGGGTATCATTAATATGGAAAACAACATGGTCGCTTAAAGTTTTTAAAGTACCGTATTTAGTTTTATGATTCTGGCAGACGCTCTTCACCCCGGCGGCTGTAAAGAAATACTGCTGCATCAGACGCAGACGTTTTCCTTCTTCAGTCGTATCGTCTGGGTATAAAAATCCGGTGATTTTCTGTAAGTCGAATTCATACTCGAATGCACTTTTATTTTTCGGGTATTTACGGGAAGGTTCAGCGTTCCAGAGACGTAAATACGTGATAAAACCGTTGTCTGCGCCAACGATTGGTACGTCATAAGGCACTGCCTTGATAAATTCTGATGGTTTATATTTCATTTTGCCATCATATTCTACATATCCGAAAAACGGTACGTCAACAGCTTCTTCTTCCTTGCGGATTTCCCATACATAACCGTCTGACAGCCAATTATCCGGACGTTCTTCCTGATAACCGTTTTTAATGGCCTGACGGAATAATCCATAACGGTAGCGGATTGAATGACCAAATCCGGGAATACCTAACGTGGCCATTGAATCGAGATAACAGGCAGCTAAGCGGCCAAGACCGCCATTGCCAAGACCTGGGTCTTTTTCATAATTTTCGACTTCATTCAGATCTAATCCCATTGTTTCAAACGCTTTTTGCGTAACTTCACGGACGCCCATATTAATTAAATTGTTCGTAATTAAACGGCCCATAAGAAATTCCATGGAAAAATAATAGACTTCCTTCTGATGTCCTTTTTGCAGTAAATCATTCGTTTTTTTCCAGTCGAGCGCAATTGTTTCTTTAAGCAATTGACCTAAAACATGATAGCGTTGTCTTACGCTCGAATGGGCAATATCAGTTAAATAAGTGGTTTCTAACCGCTCTTCAAAGGTTTTTATTAATTGTTCCGCTGACTGAAAATGTCCTTTATACATCGTTATACACCTCACAATTATCAATTATATCATGATTGATTTGATTCTTAAGAATCAAGCATATGATACCGTTTACTGATTATTTAAACCAATCATTGCTCGGTAAAGCTCAACGTACGATTTTGCGCTGATTTCAAGCGAAAAATGGGCAGACATAGCATTTTGAATCAACTGATGACAGAGTATACTGTCTCCGTTTGTAAAGAGATTCAAAGCGTTGTGTAACTGAAACAGTAAATCTTTTGAATCATAATTATAAAACTTAAATCCATTACCTTTTTTGGATATCGTGTCGAATTGCTCAACGGTATCGTTTAATCCGCCCGTCTGTCTGACGATTGGAATCGTCCCATATTTTAAAGCAATCATCTGAGAGGTGCCACAGGGTTCAAACCTTGAAGGCATTAGATAAGCATCAGCACCGGCATAGATATAGTACGGGTTCGTAGCGTCATAGCCAATATTCAACCGGAAACGGTTCGGATATTTCACTTCTAACTCTTTTAATTTCTGAATGTATCTGTCTTCTCCCGTTCCTAACAGAACGAATTCGACATTATTCTGAGCCATAAATTCTTCGAGTGCGGGAATTAAAATATCAAATCCTTTTTGTTCGACAATCCGGGTAACCATTCCTAATACAAAGAAGTTTTCACCAACTTCAATATTCATAATCTCCTGCAAATACTTTTTATTGATCGGTTTGTCCCGAAAAACTGTATTCGCGGAATAAGGAACTTTAATCGTTAAATCCGTTTCCGGATTGATTTCTTCTGATAATCCGTTGAGAATTCCGTAGAAATCCCGTTCACGGCGGTTGATGATTTCAACGAGGTTCTTAGAATAATATTCATACCGGAGTTCGTCATGATAAGTGGGTGACACCGTTGAGATCGTCGAAGCATTATTAAGCCCTAATTCCATAAAATTAATCGTCGGTTTATAAGATACCACGTCTGTTAATCCAATCCGGTTCAGGATTCCTGCGGGATGAATTCCTTGATAATCGATGTTATGAATCGTCATTAACGTTTTAACATTTTTCGCTCTTTCGTCATTCTTTACAAGTAAAGGAATTAATCCGGTATGCCAGTCATGGATATGGATGATATCAGGTAATTCTTCAAAAATATCGATTAAAGAAAGACACGCTTTTGAGAAAAATGCAAAGCGGTCACCATCATCTTCATAACCATAGATCATTTCACGGTCAAAAAAATCATAGGATTCGATAAAATAAAAATTCGTATTTTTATCTAAATATGAATATAAAGTCACTTTATAATTTTTTTGTCCATAGGGAATGATGGCTTCTAGACGCATTTCGAGCAATACACGGTATTTATCTTTAATTCGGGGGTATAAAGGCATCATAACTGAAGACTCGACGCCTAATTTACTATAGTTCTGAGCTAACGCTCCCACGACATCAGCTAATCCGCCGGTTTTAACAAAAGGTTCACATTCAACCGCAATCTGTAAAACCTTTAAACCTTTATCGCTGACGACGATTTGTTTTTTTTCGGAAATGAACAAATCGTCAATACTTCCATTGACGAAAGCTTTTTCTAATACTTTTGTCTCCTTATCCAAAATCGAGTACTGAACTAACGTATCATCTTCGATAATACACTGGTTCATCACTACTGAATTTTTAACGACAGCACCCTTTTTGATTATAGCCTTTCTACCAATTATAGAATTGTATACCGTGCCTTCAATTACCGCTCCTGAAGCGATAATTGAATTTTTAACAAAGGCGTTATCTCCGTATCGTGAAGGTGAAGACATCGTTTCTTTTGAAAAAATCGGACGCTGAGGATTAAATAACTGATGTCTCGTATCGATTTCAAGCAGGGCCATATTAGCTTTAAATAATTCTTCCGGGGTATTGATAAAAAAGCAGGATGATTCAAATACATAAGCGTTTTTATTGACCGACGGTGAATAATCGAAAACTTCAGTTAAATTACGGTATTGGAGATCATCGTAATTTCTAATAAAACTCAGAAGCAAATCTTTGGATAGAACAAACGTTTTTAGTCTTGTTCCATCGATTGACAACACTTCGGTAATGTCTGCTTGACGTAATGTATGATTGTTTAAAACATCATTATAATCAATATTCCAGACAATGTTAGCAGGCGTGACGATGACATATTCCTGAGAACTTCTCATGAAATATTCGATATGTTCGTACATTCGCTGAAAAGAAATCGAATCTTCGCTCTTCAGATTGAGGTTTTTCGGCTGCAGGATAAAGATACCGTCTTTTCTGCGCGATAAATCCCAGCGATCGCCAGAACCGATATGGTCTGATAAGGAACGGTAATTCCCATAAGGAAAAATCGCAACATTCCGGATTCCTGAGTTTTTACAATTAGATAAAGTAAAATCAATCAGGCGGTATTTTGCCCCAAAAGGCATCGCTCCGGGCATCCGGTGTCGTGTGAGTTTGTTATAATTTCCTTTAATCGTCGCATCAACGACCATAAACAAATTATTCATCAATTTCACCTGCCTCTGATAGATTCGACGAATCTATAACAGTAATCTCTTTAGCAATCAGCCGGTAGTTTGATGGAATAATGACGCCTTTGTTGACGATGACGTTCTTTAGATAAACATTTTCTGAAACGAAAGTAGAGGGGAGTAATACACAATTTTCAATAACTGAGTTTTTCATGACGACGGTTTGGTAACCGACAGTTGAATGGAGGACGGTTCCGTCGATTATACATCCATCGGCGATTACGCTGTTTTTTATCATTCCGTCTTCTAAAACAATGTGCGGTGGCAAATTCATCGATTTTGAGTAAATCTGAATTCCTTTGGACAGGTTTAAATCGAGATATGCGGGATCATCAAGCATATCCATATTAGCCTGAAATAACGATTCGATTGTTCCAACATCTCGCCAGTATCCTTTAAAAGGATAGGCATATAATCGAAACTTTTCGTTATGTGCTCTTGGGATAACATTTATCCCAAAATCAAGACTTTCTCCGTGTTCAACATCTTTCAAAAGATATTCGAGCACGGCTGTTTTAAAAAGATATATTCCCATGGAAGCATGTAACGATTTCGGCTGTTCGGGTTTCTCCTGGAAACTTTTGATTGATGTATCAGCATCATAATCGATTATACCAAATCTCGTTGCTTCGTTTTGGGGAACGTCGACGGATGCTATCGTTATGTCTGAATTCATTTTCAAATGATGTTCAAACATTTTCTGGTAATCCATTTTATAGATATGGTCGCCGGCGAGAATCAGGACATGATCAGCCTGATACTGTTTCACGAAATTGAAATACTGACTGATTGCATGGGCGGTGCCTTTTTGCCACTGGACTTCTCCGCTTTTGGCATATGGGGTCAGAAAGGAGACTCCGCCTTCGATGGTATCTAAATCCCAGGAACCGCCGTTACCGATATAATTCATCAGTTCATAGGGTTCATATTGGGTAATTAACCCGACGACATCGATGTTCGAATACGATAAACTCGATAACGTAAAATCAATGAGTCGGTATTTCGCACCAAAAGAAACCGCTGGTTTTGCGGTATCTTTGGTAATTTCATTGAGCCTTGAACCTTTTCCTCCAACCAATATCATCGCAATCAGTGAACGTTTCATATCGTTTTATTTTCCTCTTCAAAAAGACCATTTGGAATTCGATACTGGAAAATTGATATGGAGAGAGGAGCTAATTTTATGGTGATTGAATATTCGCGTTGATGAAATGTCTCGTGACTGGCTTTTATAGGTTCGCCGTTATAAACGTTCGATCCGCCGTAGATATCTTTATCGCTGTTGATGATTTCTTCGTAAATTCCTAAACGAGGAACGCCGATTTTAAATTTTTCATGAGCGTTTGGCGTCATATTGAGGACGACGACACAAAAATCAGACGGATCCTGAGCGTAACGAATATATGAAAAGACAGACTGGTCTCTGTTCGCAGAATCAATCCACGAGAATCCTTCCTGCTGATGATCGAGTTCAAACAATGCTTTATGATAATTGTAAACCTGAATTATGTCTCTCACAAAGCGGTTGGCACGTTCATGCAAAGGATACTGTAATAAGAACCAATCGAGTTCTTCTTTATCTTTCCATTCATGCATCTGCGCAAACTCGCCACCCATAAAGAGTAGTTTCTTTCCCGGATGAGTAAATTGGAGACCGATAAGCGTCCTGAAATTAGCGAATTTCTGCCAGTAATCTCCCGGCATTTTATTAATGAGGGAATTTTTCCCATGAACGACTTCATCATGCGATAAAGGCAGGACGAATCTTTCGCTGTAAGTATAAACAAGTCCAAACGTGATTAAGTCATGGTGATACTTTCGATAGATAGGATCTTTTTCAAAATATCGTAAAGTATCGTTCATCCAGCCCATGTTCCATTTGAAGTCAAATCCAACTCCGCCTTCGGAAACCGGATAAGTCATTTTGGGGTAGGTCGTGGAGTCTTCTGCTATTAACATGACAGAATAATCGCGCTGTTTTACGGCAATGCTTAAATTTTGCAAAAACTCGACGGCTGGATAATTTGTGCCTTTGGATTGATCGCCAAGGAAATAAACGATATTCGATACGGCATCGATACGGAATCCGTCCGCGTGGAAATAATTGATCCAGAATAATGCGTTAGAGATGAGGAAACTTCGGGTAACACCTTTACCCAAATCGAGATTGACCGTTCCCCAAACTTCATTTTCACGGATTTTATAATCGGAATATTCATATAATGGTTCACCATCAAATAAATACAGACCATGAGCGTCTTTACAGATATGTCCGGGAACCCAGTCAAAGATGACGCCGATACTGTTCTGATGACACTGATCGATGAGATACATCAAATCTTTCGGAACGCCATACCTTGATGTTGCACTGTAATAACCCGTCCCTTGATAACCCCAAGATTCGTCAAGCGGATGTTCAACGATAGGCATAATTTCGATATGTGTGAATCCGTGTGCTTTGATGTAAGGAATTAAATAATCGACGAGTTCGTTGTATTTATGGCTAGATCCGTCGGGTTTGGTCATCCATGTTCCTAAATGAACTTCATATACGGCCATTTTATCATGATCGATAGAGCGATTATGACGTTTATCAAGATAGGTTTCATCATGCCAGACGTAACCATCGATATCGTAAACTTTCGAAGAAGTTTCCGGACGGTTATCGGAAAAATAAGCATACGGATCAGCTTTGAAGATGGTTTGTCCGTAAGCTGTTACGATACAGTATTTGTATCTAGTCCACTCCTGAAGCCTGGGGATAAAAATACGGTAAACACCGCATGGATCAACTTTTTCCATTACGTTAATCCGCGAATCCCAGTTATTAAAATCACCGACAACAGAAACGATTTTCGCGTGTGGTGCGTAAACTGTGAACCGAACACCCATTATCCGGTTCAAATCGTCTTTGATGAGATGACTTCCAAAGTGTTTGTAGGCTTCCTGAAGCTTCCCTTCATTGAATAAGTAGAGATCAAATTCAGTCATTTTGTCGTTCATGATTTTCTCCCTTCAATATACTGTTTAATGGTATCATATCGATACCCTCTGGCCATGAGATGACTAATCAGTTTCTGATTTAGTTCATAGGAGGTAAGTTCTTTCTGTTGAAGTTTTTTCATGTATTTTTGATAATCTTTTTCTAAAAGTTTTCGTTCTGATATATCGTCAGTAAAGAGATGAGAGCGTTTGGAAACAAATCCATCGCATACAGATAATTCATATCCTTTCTGATAGAGATACTGTTTCATCAGAATAATGGCCTTAGCCCTGGGTTTAGATGAAAAAGCAGGGAGTTTTTTATCGAATAACTGATTTAGATTCTTTTGTATTATCGCATCGGAGAGAATTTCTAGAGAAGATTTAATTAATGAATCTTCTACCCCTTTTTGCTTCAATTCAAATTCAATTTTCAAAGGTCCGTTGCCATTCATGAAAAATGATTTTTCGATAAACATTTTGACGTAGTTGTCATCATCTAAATAACGTTTTTGAATCAGTCTGGCAATTATTAGTTTCAACTGCGATTCAGACACCTCAAGTTTACGAAGATATTCAACGGTTTCATATATCGTTTTCGGATACCGACTGAGCAGCGACTGGGTCCGTAAAAGCATAGAATCAATCGAATAATCAGCCAGAAAATGACGAAAAGTCGTTTCATCCAATGCTTTTCCCTTGATTAACCGATGGCTGACCACAAGATCTTCTGAAACGACATATGCTTTTGTCTGACCATCGCTGTCAGTAAAAGTGACAGTATAGGTCAAATGACTATTTTTCTTTAAGTTTTCGACTTTCATCATTTTTCACAAACACCTCTTCTTTTGTCGACCATTCTCCCTGAATTTCTGAAGCAGGTGTAACAAAAACGAATGCTTTTGGATCGTTTGTGGCAATGATTCTTCTGACCATATGGTATTCAGCGTTCTGAATTACCATAATTAACATGGTTTTACGTATTTCTGTAAAACCGCCTTGACTTTGTAACTCAGTGATACCGCGTCTGAGATAAGCAAAGAGTTCTGTTTTGATTTCTTTTGGTTTATCGGTGATGATATTAACGGCTTTTTTAGACTGACTGCCCATGACAATTGAATCAGATACCTGACCTGAGAGATAAACCATCACAACGGCATACAGAAGATTGATGAATCCCTGATTGATTCCACCAGGGAATGTCAGCGCTCCTAAAAGGATGATTAACCCATCGACTAAGTATACGGAAAGTCTTAAGCTTAATTTAGTGTATTTTTTTACAATCTTGATAATGATATCTGATCCGCCCGTCGATCCTCCGTATTGTACGACAATACCAAAACCTAACCCGGCTAACATCCCTGCATAGAGAATAATGAGCAATAAATCACTTTCCCGGAAGGTCGGATCAGGAATAAGAATTTCAAATAGAGCTAAAAATACAGGAAATAACAAACTGCCGAAGATGCTATTGAGTAATTCATATTTTCCTAAAAAGATGCCTGCCATTACCAGCAAAAAAGAGTTTAACACTAAAGAATAAAACGAAATAGGCAGCGATGGAAAATATCGATTGAGAATCATCGCTAAACCCGTTGATCCGCCGACAACCAATCCGGAGGGAATTACAAAAAAATAATATGCGACTGCCATGGCTAAAACGCCAAGCGTCAGGAAAAAATACTGTTCAACTTTGCCGATGTTGCGAATTTTAAAAAATCTGGTTAGTGGCATGTTATTGTCCTTTTGATTCCTCGTTTTGTTTGATAAGGAATGCGTCGATAAATGGATCGAGATCGCCATCCATAACCCGCTGAACATTTCCGGTTTCCTCATCGGTACGATGGTCTTTGACCATCGAATAAGGATGGAAAACATAAGAGCGGATCTGCGATCCGAAAGCGTTTGAAATTTTATTATTTGCTAGTTTTTCGAGTTGTTCATGCTGCCGCTCTAATTCAAGTTGGTATAATTTACCTTTCAGTACGCGCATAGCCGTTTCACGGTTCTGAATCTGGCTGCGTTCGTTCTGACATGTAACGACAATTTTCGTAGGAAGATGGGTTATGCGGACGGCTGAGTCTGTCGTATTAACGCTTTGTCCGCCGTTACCACCTGAACGATATACATCAATTTTTAGATCTTCATCGTCGATTTCGATGTTAATAGTTTCGTCTAATTCAGGGATAACTGTCACTGAAGCAAAAGACGTATGACGTCTTCCTGAGGCATCAAAAGGAGATATTCTTACAAGACGATGGACACCGGATTCTGCTTTTAAGTATCCATAGGCGTTAGGACCTGAAATTAAAATCGTTGCTGATTTTAGTCCTGCCTCATCGCCTACCATATAATCTAAAACGGTAATTTTATAACGTTTTGATTCTGCATATCGCGTATACATCCGATATAGCATTTCAGCCCAGTCCTGGCTTTCTGTTCCGCCAGCTCCGGGATGAAATTCAAGAATTGCATTAAGTTTGTCGTATGGTTTATTCAGAAGCGTCGATACACGTAA
The DNA here is from genome assembly GCA_937928185.1 of uncultured Caryophanales bacterium. Taxonomy (GTDB): domain Bacteria; phylum Bacillota_I; class Bacilli_A; order Izemoplasmatales; family Hujiaoplasmataceae; genus UBA5603. The sequence continues at coordinate 9,857 of CALEZX010000080.1, read as the reverse complement.
TTCCGATATTTTGCGTCTAAGAACGAGACGGTCGTTTTCAACCGTTGATAAATCTGTGGTTTCATCGATTTCGGCAAGTTCATAAGTCATTTGGAGTGTATCAAACATCTCAGTAATTTCCTGATAATCGGCGATTTTTGATTTTAACGAATTTTGTCTTTCGATAACACCCTGGGCCTTCTTCTGGTCCTGCCAAAAATCACTCGCAAAAGTTAATTCTTCTAGTTCTTTTAACTCGCGGTGATATTCTTCTAAATCCAGAGCATTTTGAAGATCATCTAATTCAGTTTTCAGCTCGGACAATATTACTTTTAACTCTAAATGGGTCAAATTAATCACCTGTTTTAATGAACGTTTTGTCCATGACAATGTTTAAATTTTTTACCAGAACCACATGGGCATGGATCATTGCGTCCTACTGTATTTTGGACTTTTACCGGCTGACGTTTTTTTGTTTCATCTTCTTTACCGGAAAAAGTTGAAATCGGTTTAGCAACCTGGACACGTTCTGTATTTTGTCTTACCTGTGCTCTCAGGACAAAACGAGTTACCTCGCTTTGAATGGTCTGAATCATCGTTTCAAACATTTGAAAACCGCGTTCCTGATATTCGCGGAATGGATTAATCTGTCCATAGCTCTGAAGGGTTACGGATTGTCTTAATTCACTCATCGAATCGATATGCTGGACCCAATAGGTATCGACAACTCTCAAAGTAATGGCTTTTAAGAAATCATTATAAACTTTTTGAGTAGCCAGTGCTTTTTTGGATTCAACTTCTTTTTGATAAATATCGGTCAAATAGGACAATAAGTCAGTAGCAGGATTCATCACAAGATCCTTATCAATTGAATCTTTAGCAAAGTAACGATTCAGTTGTTTCCAGGCTTCTTCACGGTCATTAACGGTATTTTCGACTATTCTTTTCAGCGTTGCTTCTATCATTCCGTTAACCGAATCTTCAATAATATCTTTAAATAAGACATCTGTTCTCTGAGAATAAATGATTTCTCTCTGACGGCGTAGGATTTCATCGTATTGAAGAACCGTTTTACGACGGTCAAAGTTATTTCCTTCAATCTGATGCTGAGCACGCAGAACCATTTTTGAGAACATCGAATAATCGAGAGGTTGTTCCTTATCAGAGCCTTTTGTCATTGTAATCATCGAAATCATCCGTTTGAACCGGTCTCCGCCAAATCGACGCATGAGATCATCGTCAGCCGATAAATAGAAACGGGAATAACCAGGGTCACCCTGACGTCCGCTTCGGCCGCGCAATTGGTTGTCGATACGTCTGGATTCATGTCTTTCCGTACCAATTACCGCTAAACCGCCTAATTCCTTTACACCTTCGCCGAGTTTAATGTCGGTACCACGTCCTGCCATGTTTGTGGCGATGGTAACGGCACCTTTTTGTCCGGCATTGAGAACAATTTCTGCTTCTCTTTCATGTTGTTTAGCATTTAAGACATTATGTTTGATATTGCGTTTTTTTAACAGACTGCTCAGCAATTCAGAACTTTCAATCGAAATAGTACCGATTAATAAAGGTTGTCCCAGATGATGTCTCTTCTCAATTTCGTCAGCCAATGCAACATATTTTGCCTGCATTGTTGCGAAAATTAGGTCGTTGTCATCGATACGGACAACAGGCATGTTGGTTGGTATTTCAACAACATACATATTATAGATATTATGAAATTCTTCTTCTTCGGTTTTCGCAGTACCGGTCATACCGGCAAGTTTTTTGTACATTCTGAAAAAATTCTGGAAAGTAATCGTGGCGAGTGTTGTGGTTTCTTTCTTAACTTCAACCGCTTCTTTTGATTCCAAAGCCTGATGTAATCCTTCAGAAAACTGACGGCCATGCATTAAACGTCCGGTAAACGGGTCGACGATGATGACTTTTCCGTCCTGAACAACATAATCGACGTCTTTAGTCATGATGTAATTGGCTTTTAATGCGTTGTTTATATGATGCAGTAATACGACGTTATCGAGGTCGTATAGGTTTTCTACATGGAAAAATTCTTCAGCCTTTTTGATTCCTGTTTCCGTCAAATTGACGGTTTTATCTTTGATGTCGACTTGGTAATCGCCTTCGCCAATTCTGATCGCAAAGATATTCGCCTGTAAATACAGTTGAGCGGTATTTTTTTCTCCGCCTGAAATAATTAACGGGGTTCTCGCTTCATCGATTAAAATCGAGTCGACTTCGTCGATAATTGCGTATGATAACGGTCTTTGAACCAACGATTCTTTATAAATGACCATGTGATCGCGTAGATAGTCGAATCCGAGTTCGTTGTTCGTCGAATACAGAATATCACAGTTATAGGCTTCGCGTTTTTGTTCAGGAGTTAATTCACGGGCATTAAGTCCGACGGTTAATCCTAAATAACGGAATAAATCGCCGATTTCTCCGTTGGCTTCACGGCCAGCGAGATATTCGTTGACGGTCACGATGTGAACGCCGTCTCCGGATAAAGCGTTTAAATATGCCGGCATAACTGCGGTTAAGGTTTTTCCTTCACCGGTTTTCATTTCGGCGATGTTGCCTTCATGAATCACAACAGCACCCATGACCTGTACTCTAAACGGTGTCATCTTAGTTACGCGGGTCGACGCTTCCCTGACTAATGCGAAAGCTTCAACCATCAGCTGATCGAGGGTTTCACCATTTTGGTAGCGGGTTTTGAATTCCTGAGTTTTAGCTTTTAATTCTTCTTCAGAAAGAGCCTTATACGTCGATTCAAGCGCTAATACCTGATCGGCAATTTTGTCTAATCTTTTTAATGTTTTTTTATTTGGGTTTAATAATCCTAACATGTAAGTCACCTCTTCATAACATAATAATAATACCATATAATATGGTATATTAACAACTTAAATCATCTGCATTTCAAAAAAAAGTGACCTAATTCAGGTCACTTAATAATCTTGATTATTCTGTTTCGATTATACCGTATTTTCCATCTTCTCGAAGATAGATGACTGATACTTCATTATCTTCGTTTCTGAAAATAAAGAAATCATGTCCGAGTAAGTCCATCTGGGTAATTGCTTCTTCAGTCGATAAAATATCTAATTTAATCCGTTTTCTTCTGACTGGAGAAGTAAGTTCGCGTTCAAGTTTGTCAAAGTCAATTTCATCCGTCTTGAAAGCATCTTTTAATCCTGATCTAACTTGGAGACTGCGATTCATTTTATGTTTGTTTTTCCGAATTTGAGCTTCAAGTTTGTCTACCGCGATATCGATGGCAGCGTACATATCCTTGTCAGATACTTCCGCTCTGATGGTGAGAATTTTAATCGGTATCGTTATTTCTACTTTCATAAGGTCTTTTTCTACTTTACATACGACAAAGGCCTCTAATTCCTCAGAAAAGACTTTTTCAATCTTTTTGAGTTTTTTTTCAACATAACTTCTGATTGCTGGTGTGATTTCCAAGCCGTTTTTTCCTCTAACATCGAGTTTCATTTACATCACTCCTTTGAATTATAGTTGATACAATTACATTTTAACATGCAACGATATCGATGTAAACCGACCCGCTATTTTTTTATTAAAAATTTCTCAAAACAGATTATCCGGATAAACGGACCAGTCATAATATGTCACTGAGTAGAAATAAAGCGGTGAGAATCCCCTGATTACGGGAAACCATAGTTCGAAACGATTATACTCGTCATCATCTATAATCAAAATTAGATTATCGGATGGGGATTTCATCCACTCGGTAAAATAAGTCCTCATGAAGCGGAATAAATATTTTTTTATACTCGGATTCTCTTCAACGATATCCATTAAAGAATGATATTCTATCCAACCATCTGTAAAAGGAATAATTTCCACCGAATCATGGGGAATATATTTTTTTTGACATGAGGGACAAAGCAATTCTGGTCTAAATAGGGTCATAAAACTGATATTTTCGGCATGTTTTGAATGGCATAATTTACATATCACCGTCGATTAACCCCCGTTTCATCGCTTCTTTATTCATCTTTTTTACGTATTTCTGTGCTGCTTTAATTTCTCTGTTAATTCTTTCAGTGAATAAGACAATTTCACCAGTCGGTTGTTCATAATGTCTCCCGACTCTTCCTGCAATCTGAACTAATGTGTCACAGTCAAAAACGAAGTGATCAGCTTTTATAACGCCAACATCAACGCCCTTGATTGTTATTCCCCGTTCTAATAGTGTCGTTGTAATCAAAACGTCAGTTTTACCGTTTTTAAACTGCTGAATATATTCATGCCGGTTGGGTTCCTGACTTGATACGTTTAATACTTTAACCGGTAATTTCTTCAGGTGCCTGAATATAAGATATCCAAACGGAATCGTTGGAACAAATAACATGACCCGATGACTTAATGACCATGATTTCATCACCCAGTTTTCCAGTGTTTTACTGAAATCTTCCGGGTAATAATTGGGAGTGATTTTATGAATAAATACGATTTTAAACTGATCGAGCAAATGTCTGTGATATCGCGCAGGCAGGCGAAAATAAGGTTTTTTATTCTTGTGGATGTAAACCAGATGACTGGCTTTAAAAGTTGCGCTCATCATTACAAAACTTCCACCGGGCTGGATGGCACGGAATACCAACCGATTCAGCATAGGATTATTCTTATAGGGGAATGCGTCAGCTTCATCGAGAATAATCAGATTAAATTCCTGATAATAGTGGATAAGCTGATGGACGGTTGAAATCAGTAAGTGGGCATTTTCATCATCATGATGACCTTGGTATAAAGGCTTAATTATTGTTTTTGGAAAAATCGAAATAAGTCTTGAAAAAAGTTCTTTGACGACATCTGTCCTGGGAATAACAAAACATACCCTGTAATCCTGATTTAAACAATACAGAATTGTTTCATAAAGAATTTCTGTTTTCCCAGCACCACAGACCGCATGCAAATACCCTTCCCGATGGTTTTTTACCGATTCAAGCAAATATTCAGAAGCTTCTTTCTGTTCAGCCGATAATTCAAACTTCATTGATAACTGATGGAGAGTAGGCGTGATGGCTCTGACATACCGCCATAATGTCTGTCCTTCGATAATCCGTTCAAAACTCTGACAATCTTGGCAGTATAAACGGTAATGTTCGTCGGTCACCGAATTATCGACTGATCCTCCGCACCGCTGACAGATTCCCTGATCAATCGCTTTTAATTTAATAACTTCCTGATTAAAAGGTTTTGTTAAACTTTGTTTCAAAAAAAACACCCATGAAAACATTACGCTTCATCGGGTGTTTTACTTCAATTATTGGATGACGATATTGACGAGTTTATTCGGAACTACAATGATTTTTACAATTTTTTGTCCAGCAGTCAGAGCTTTGATTTTTTCAAGTTCTAACGCTTTTTGTTTTAAAATCTCCTGATCAGTATCAAGATTGACAATCATTTTGTCACGAATCTTCCCGTTAATATTAACAACGATTGTAACCTGTTTATCGACAAGATAAGCTTCATCATAAACTGGCCAAGGATGGAATACCAATGATTCGGTATTGCCTAACGACTGATAGATTTCTTCGGAAATATGAGGTGCGAAAGGATAAGTCAGCATTGTTAAGGTCTCAAGATCTTTTCGGGTAATTGTAGACTGAGAAGTGGCTTCGTTGACCGCAATCATTAGTTTCGATATCGCCGTATTAAACTTCATTTGTTCGATATCATCGCTTACGCCTTTAATGGTTTTATGGATGACTGACAACAAAGCTTCAGAGTACTGATTTTCATCGATGACTTTTTCCTGTAGACGCCAGAGTTTATCTAAAAATCTTCTTGCGCCTTTTACACCGGCATCATTCCATGGCGTCGCCATCTCATAATCGCCGATGAACAGGATGAAAACGCGGAGGGTATCAGCGCCGTATTCCGAAATAATATCCATAGGATTAACGATATTACCTCTCGACTTGGACATTTTTTCGCCGTCTTCGCCTAGAATTAAACCTTGTGCTGATCTCTTTTTATAAGGTTCCTGATGAGGTACAATTCCCTGTTCAAAAAGGAATTGATTCCAGAATCTAGAATAAATCAAGTGTCTTGTAACATGTTCCATTCCACCGTTATACCAGTCAACCTGACCCCAGTATTTCATCTTATCTAAATCAGCGAGTTCATGGTGGTTGTTTGGATCCATGTATCTCAGAAAGTACCAACTTGATCCCGCCCATTGCGGCATGGTATCCGTTTCTCTTCTGGCAGGTTTTCCACATTTCGGACAATTACATTTCGTAAATGACTCAATATTTGCTAGTGGACTTTCACCCGTATCTGTCGGTTCAAAATGTTCAACCATTGGGAGCGTAACCGGTAAATCCTTATAAGGAACCGCAACAACGCCGCAGTCATCGCAGTAAATGATTGGAATTGGTTCCCCCCAATATCTCTGACGGTTGAACGCCCAGTCTTTCATCTTATACTGGGTTGTGCCGACACCTAACTGATTTTTTACCAGATAATCAATTATCACTTTTTTCGCTTCAGCGACGGAAAGACCGTTAATAATACCGCTGTTTACCAAAATGCCGGTTTCCGTATCGGTAAAGGCAGCCTGAGACAAATCTCCGCCCTGAATAACTTCAACGATATCGAGATGATATTTTTTGGCAAAATCATAATCGCGGTCATCATGTCCAGGTACTGCCATAATTGCGCCTGTACCATAGGTAATTACCACATAATCAGAGATGAAAATCGGAATCTTTTTGTTAGTAAGCGGATTAATGGCTTCCAGACCTTTAATTCTTACACCGGATTTGTCTTTATTGAGCTGAATGCGTTCAAACTCGGTTTTTCGCTTTGCCATTTCCTGATATTCATGAATTTCATCGAGGTTTTCGATGCTTTTTTGATATTTTTCCAATAAAGAATGTTCCGGAGCGATAACCATAAATGTCGCACCGTAAATCGTATCCGGACGGGTCGTGAATACTTTTAACGACTCTTCCTGCTGAGCAAGTTTAAAGGTAATATAAGCACCTTCTGATTTGCCAATCCAGTTTTCCTGTTCCGTGCGGATTCTAGAAGTCGATTCAAAATTATCAAGACCTGTTAACAATTTTCCGGCATATTCCGTGATTTTTAAGAACCAGACGTCTTTTTCAAGTTGAACGACTTCTGCGCCGCAGCGGTCGCAGGTTCCGCCTTGAGATTCTTCATTCGACAAAACGACTTTACAGTCCGGACAGAAATTAACGAACGTTTTTGATTTATAGACGAGCCCCTGTTCATACATTTTCAAGAAAATCCATTGCGTCCAGCGGTAGTAAGTAGGATCGGTCGTATCGACAACTCTTGAAAAATCAAACGAGAATCCGGTAGCTTTCAGCTGTTCAGTAAATACTTTTATATTGTTATCGGTGACAATACGGGGATGTATTTTGTTTTTAATCGCATAATTTTCGGTTGGCAGTCCGAAAGCGTCGAAGCCAATTGGAAATAAGACGTTATAACCTTCCATGCGTCTCTTTCTCGAAATAACCTCTAAGGATGAATAAGCCCGGATATGTCCGACATGCATTCCCGCGCCACTCGGATAAGGAAATTCAACTAGATTATAGTATTTGGGTAAATTATCAAAATCCTTAGCCGCAAAAACATTGGAATTATACCAGTAATCCTGCCACTTCTTTTCAACTTTTGCATGATCAAAACTTGGAACAAATGCACTCATATAGAATCCTCCTAAATAAAAAAAATCGCCCTAAAATAAGGACGATATAATTACACCGTGGTACCACCTAAATTCCGGATAAACCGGCACTCGAATCGTTAACGCCGACGACGGGTGATTCTCACGTGTTGCGAATCACCAGCTCGCTAGACTAATTCTCAGATATCCGTTCCTGGTTTGCACCGCCACCAAGTCGCTGTAAACGAAATATTCCGTTACTTTTTCTAGTTCTTCACTGTTGCCAATAGAATAACACATTTAATAAAGATTTGCAAGCAAAGATTGATGCTTATTCTTCTTTATCGTCTTCTGAATCTTCTACATCGCTGATGTTGATTTCTGATTCATCTGTAACGTCATTTGATGAAGGATTTTGAGGATTTTGCTGATTAAAATGTAAAAACGTCTGATAGTATAGTTCTCTTTGCAGCTGGAAGACACTGCGGTAAGCCACAAGCATTAGGATGAAGAAAATCCACTGGGAAAAATTAATCAGATTATAGAACGTCATCAGCACTGCAAATGGCGTAATGGCAAATATTACGAGTTTATATATTTTACGGAAAGGGATGAATTTCTTTAAACGCAGGAAAGGAATCGTCGATATTAATGCAACTACGAGAAGCATGACGAGATTGCCGATAAACGTAAGTGTAAGAAAGACTGTAAGCATTATTTTGCCGATAAATACGATTATTTCGGACAAATCGCTCGTGGCGAGCATCGGAGAAAGATCGATTGAAGATAATGCCTGATTCCCCTGATAAAAAGTCAGTGATTTATTTGAAAAAACAATCGACTGCGAAGGCATCGTACCTATCGAAGAAATGGAGTCCTGGTCATCAAGAAAATATGTACTGAACCCATAAATTTCATAACTTTTCGTCGGATCATATTCATTCCCCTGGCAGGATAATCCGGTATCGGTATATTCGCAGAAATCAATTTCAGAACTTAATGTTTGTGGATTTGGCATTTTTAAATAATAAATAAAACCACCGATTGAAACCAAAATGGTTAGAATTATCAAATACATAAAAGTAAAAAATCCTTTTTTATTGCGGTAGTTTAACAGATTTTTCGGACTGATTATACTGTCTTTAAATACATTATACATAACATCACCTGGCCTTTTTTAATGATACCATAAAACGAAGAAATATCAAACAGAAAAGATTTTATCATGATATAATGGGGATTAGGTGATGACTATGGCTTCATTTTCTTTTTTTAAACCTTATCATACATTGAATGACTTTTATTTAGAACAATTTCATTCTAAAGTATTTAAAGTGGCACTGAATGGGGACTTTACCTGTCCTAACAGAGATGGAACGATTTCGGATTCAGGGTGTATTTTCTGTTCAGAAAAAGGATCAGGAGATTTCGCAGGAGATAAAACGTTATCTCTTGAAGAACAATTTCAAACGATTAAGTCCATGATGAATCAGAAATGGCCAGAAGGTAAGATGATTGCGTTTTTTCAGGCTAACACCAATACTTACGGACCGATTGAGAAATTGAAGTATTTATTTGAAAAAGCACTTTCTTTAGATAAAAACATCGTCGGACTGTCAGTTGCAACCCGGCCTGACTGTCTTTCAAACGCTACGATTGAATACCTCTCTGATTTGAGTAAAAGAACATTTCTTACACTTGAACTTGGATTGCAGACAATACACGAAGCGACGGCGAAATGGATGAACCGAGGATATGATTTAAACGTCTTTGAAGAAGCGATATGGCGTCTTCATAAAAAAAATATCCGGATCGTTGTTCACATCATCAACGGATTAAAAGACGAGACCAAAGAAATGATGTTAGATACCATCAGATATCTAAATAAATTGCCGATTAGCGGTATAAAAATACATATGCTGAATATTTTAAAAAACACGCCTTTAGAGACTGAATACCATCAACATCCTTTCCATCTTCTGTCACTAGAGGAGTATACCGATACCGTTGCCAGCCAGATTGCAATGATGAACCCTGACTTCATTATCGAAAGGTTAACCGGCGATGCTCCTAAGGAATTGTTAATTGAACCGGTATGGACAATAAAAAAATTCGTCGTCACAAACGAAATCGATAAACTGTTACGAAAAAACCAATGGCATCAGGGCATTTTATTAAAGAAGCAGGAATGACT
>CALEZX010000079.1 GCA_937928185.1 uncultured Caryophanales bacterium | reverse complement strand
ATTTTCTTAGGTTCTTCTTTTACTTCAATTTTCTTAGGTTCTTCTTTTACTTCAACTTTCTTAGGTTCTTCTTTTACTGACATTAATTCACGAGCTTTTTTAGGAATGTATTTAATCATGATTTCTCCTTGAAAATTATAGATTAAGAAAAAACACTCTCAAAGTTATATTTTAAGATTTTTTTATAATCATAACAATAAACGTAATGGTTTATTTTTTTATCTTTAACATTCAATATACAATTATAATCAATAATGTTTCGATTTAGTAATGTGTTAGTACATAGTAAAATACCTTTTTTATTTTTAAAATTACATATTAACAATACTATTTCTTGACCGTTATTTTTTTCTTGAGCCTCTTTAAAAGATTTTAAATACCATTTTTCAATAATAGAATAATTTAATAATGTGGGTGTAAATTGTGTATAACCATATTTACATTCTATCATAAAAGGCCACACGCCCCAATTAATCTGTTTCATCGGAAATATATCACCAACATATATATTTTTAGTAGCACCCGAAGTAGGTTCTCTTTTTAAAGTATGTGGATCATTAAATATCCATAAAGATAATTCTTTTGCAATATTTCTTTCGAATCTATTTCCGATTTCTTTTGAATTTTGCATTTAATTAATTCTTATTAATTTATTTTTTAAATGATTTGGAACATCATCGATTGTAACTATATGAATTTTGTTATTTATTTTTGAATAATCATTGTTAATATCAACATGTAAATTATCTAAAGTCCACATAGCACCTGATGCAGGATCGATGATAAGCCAACCCATAATTCCAAAAACGCCAGAAAGAATAAAATTACCCGCATTTCCAACCGTATACCAAGGATCAAGATTTCTTTGAATTTTTGCTTTTTGTATAAATGTTTTTCCGTTTACAATATTAGTAAATGAAACAACATATTCTTCGCCCTTAAAATATCCAGCACCAGCTTTTAAAGATACTGTTGTTGGTGTTATTCCTGAATATACTTCGATTCCGTCTCTATTTTTAATAGAAATTTTAACACCAGATGGATCACTACTAATTCTTACTGGATATTCTGATTTACTTACAAGTGTAGCACAACTAAAAAAACTAACTATAAAAATGAAAATAGTAAAAATAATAGATGTTTTTTTAATCAAATCTTAACTCCTTCACAACATAATCTTGAATTAAATCGACTTTCACGGTTACATAATTCTGGATGTTCGCTTTTATTTATATCATAAAAGTTTATTTTTTTAAAACCAACGGATCGAAATAGTCTTTCCATTTCTTCTTTATTATAAAGGTATTGATGTCCCCAAGCGTGAAATGCCATATTTAGATATTCTGCTCTTGTTTTAACGCCTCCTAAACCCAATTTTTCACACTCTGTATCTTCACGCCAATTATCATTCATACTATGACAACTATCAATAAGTTCATCTAAATCAAATGTTGATATCCTCAATATACCATTTACTTTAAGCATTCTATAACATTCTTTAACAAATTTTTCAGCTTCAATTTTTGTTAAATGCTCAATGAAATGTTCAGTAAATATCAATTCAATTGAGTTTGTTGCGTATTTAAAAGGTTGTCTTGCATCGTGTTTTACTTGTGCTTTTCCACTAATATCAATATTTATCCAATTTGGAAAAAGAATATCACCACACCCAATATGTAATTTTGAGTGAGTCGATATATTATTATTTACTATTACCATTTTTTTTCCTTTTTTTATAATATTTTTGATATCTTGATTTGTTTTTTTACTATTTATTCTTTTTAAGTTGCCTTCAAACAATGTTGATTTCTTTTGGATTTTATATAATTGTTGCCGTCGATAAAAACTACCAGAATTTTTTGGTCTATTTTGTTTTTCATTAATAATTTTGTCTTTAACTTGTTTAAAATACTCACTATATTTAAAATCAAAAAAACAATCATAATCATCAATACATTTTAAAATCATTTCTTCTTTTTGATTTAATCTTAAACCAGACCAAAGTCCATTCCGATGTATTCTATAAACAGATAATGGTGTATCTATATAACCAACATTTCCGAATTGCGATGAAAAAATATTAAACATCCAATCAACTGAAAACATATCAAATAATTTATCAGGTATTTTATCAATAGTTTCTTTACGATGCATTTGTGTTGATAAACCACCAGAAATTAAACCTAATATAACCCATGCTGTATCAATTTTATTTATTTTATTTGTATATTCATAAGATTCATCAAGATCTGTGTTATTTACTAAAAATGGATGAAAACAACAAGAACAATCTTTATTTTTCTCAAGAAATTCATATTGTGTTTGAATTTTTTTATCATTACACCAATAGTCATCACCTTCACAAAAACAAACATAATCACCTGAACACATACGCAAACTTTTTTTTAAATTTTTCATTAACCCTAAATTTTTTAGGTTTTTATAAAATTTAATATTCTTTTGATTAGATATGAGATTAGTAATAATTGTTGTTGTTTTATCTTTAGAACAATCATCTCCAATAATATATTCTATTTCTTGATTTGTTTTTTGTTTTAATACAGAATTTATAGCTTCCGCTATAAATTTTTCGTGATTATATGTTAATGTTATAATACTAATCACTTTAATCTCTTTTATATTTTGTATGATTAATAATATTATTATTTGAAAATTCTATATAATTACAAAATTTATTATGAAACCATAATTTTCTAGGACTATTATTTATTTTTAATTGAGTGTACTCGTTATTTTTATCTAAATAAAGATCCCATGTATGATGATATACTAGATTTTTTACTGTTCTTTTCCAAGAACGATGTATTGATTGTACAAATCTATGCATTACTACATCCATAAAATTATTTTTATTATTCTTAAGATGATTAAAGAATAGTTTAAAATTCTTTGTTTTATAAGTTAAAAAATGTAATCCTGTTATTCCTTGTTCATAATCATCTTTAACTTCTGATGGTGGAACAATCCAACTTATAGCTTCTGGAAAAGATCTTAGCGGTAAATTAATATTATTCATTTTAACACCACAACAAAATGTATTTGGATATTTTTCTAAAATATATTTGACTTCATTTAACCAATCATTATTATCACAAGTTAAATCACCATCAGTAACAACAATATATTTGTAATCATCTATTTTAAATCTATTAAAGAATGTTTCAAATACATTCATACCAATATTTTCATCAAATAAATAATATTTGAATATTTTATTATTTTTAACTAAATCCGAACAGTATTCTTTTATGATATCTGTGTTTTTACTTTTGTTTTCCAATAATACTACATCAGCAAGATCTTTCATTCCAGCTAGAAAATCAACATGTTTTTTAACAATATCAATTTCTTGAAAAATAACCGAAACAATCAATGTATCATTCATAAAATTTTTTAATTACCTCACATATTTTATATACGTCTTCATGTTCAAGATCCGGATAAATTGGTAAACATAAAATTTTATCTGATATAAAATTTGCAATTGGAAGGTTTTCTTTTTTAGACGAACTATAATTTTTATAAGGTTTTAAATTACTTATTAATGGATAAAAATATTTTCTAGATATTATTCCATTTTCTTTTAATTTCTCATATAATTCATCACGATAATCGACAAGAATTGGAAAATAACCATAATTATGCTTTATTTTATTATCAATTGGAACTGTTATAATTCTAGTATTTTTAAATTCTTGTTGATATATATTGTCTATTTTTCTTCTCTTTTCTATATTATCATTAAAGTATTTTAGTTGAAGAAGACCGATAGCAGCTTGTAATTCATTCATTTTAGCATTAAAACCAATACACTCAACGTTTTCTTCATCTAAAATACCAAAATTTCTTAAATTATCAATTCTTTTTTTAGTTCCGAGATCGTGTGAAATAATTGCTCCACCTTCAAAAGTATTAAATACTTTTGTAGCATGAAAACTGAGAATTGAAAGATCTCCAAACTCATTTATTGATATGCCATCAATTTCGGTTCCAAAACAATGTGCTGAGTCATATATTACTTTTAAATTATAATATTTTGCAATTTCATTAATTCTTTTAAAATCACAACATCTACCAAAAACATTAACAGGTAGAATTGCGGCCGTTCTTTTATTTATTTGTTCTTCGATAGATTGAATATCTAATGTTAAATCAATTGGGTTTATATCGGCAAATTTAACATCATAACCACAACATTTTATTGCGTGTGATGTTGCCACAAAACTAAAAGGAGTTGTTATTATTTCTTTACCACTTAATTCTAAAGAGTGAATAGCTGTCATTAATGCCAAAGTACCATTTGAGAATAGCGAAATATATTCAACATTAAGAAATTCTGCTAAATTATGTTCAAATCTTTCATGTAGTGGTCCTTGATTTGTAAGTATTTTATTATCCCATATAATTTTTAGATATTGATTGAGTTCATCTAAATTTGGAAGTGTTGGTTTTGTAATATAAATTGGTTTGGTATTCAATTTAGTAGTCCTATTTAATTTTTTTAGCTGGTATTCCTACATATATACCAGGTTCGGTTATATCTTTAACTACACAAGAATTCATTCCAATTGTTACATTATCACATATTTTAATTTTTTCTCTAACAGTTGAATTTGTTCCAAAATATACATGATCTCCAATAATACAATCACCAGAAATATTTACACCAGGTGCGGTTGTAAAATAATTACCAATTTTACAACCATGACCAACTGTTGTATTTAAATTTAATTGTGTGTGAAAACCAAAAGTACAATCACAAGTTACTATAGTTCCAGCGCAAACAAATGATCCACAACCGAATTTATTATTATTTGCCAAAATTAAATCTTTATTAAAAATAAAAGTACCGTAACGAATATCAAATGGAAGTCTGTTGTTTATTTCTTTTCGAATATACCCATTACCAACAGCAATATATACTTCATCAAATTCTTGATATTTTTTTATGCCTTGATCATTATCTTTAAAAAGATCTTCAGAATTTATAACTTCATTACCATCGATTAGTGATCCAGTATTAAATTTTTTATCTACAAAAAAATTTAGATTAACATAGGAGTAAATTTGTTTCGTTTTATAATAGTTTTTTAAATGCCAATATACTTCTTTTGCAAATCCAGAATTTCCAAATATAGCTATTTTTTTAAACATAATACCTCCAAAAATTAATAAAAAAATATTTGACCCCACATAGGGTCTAACGCGTCATATACGCGGGATTTTGTTAACATCATAAAGACTGTTAACTTCGGGTTTCCCCAGGGCTCCAATTCCCTTTACTGTTTTCCTTTCGGAGGGAATCTTCTATACGATCTTTTGAAGCCTGGGTGTCCTCACCAAGCCACTCAATCGCACAGAAGATTACTTACAGTAACCTGTTCATTTTTACCGTATTCATGGAATCTCCGTAATCTGGATATCACCTACTTTAGTAGGTGGAGGAAGATTATAACTATAACTTTCGATTATAATCTTCCTCTAGTTAACGATAAATTTCTCCTATGATGTGGAGAACTTTTTCGTCTCCCCCGACTTGGCTTGTGATAGTACTGATTTTCGTTACCTACTAATCAGCAATGAGGATTGGTATTTGTAATACCGTTTACCTCCAGAGCAATGAGCTGGGAGTGGCACTCATCGGTGAATCACAAGTCAATCGTCTGTTCAACCCCATTAAATAATGGACATGTAACACTCG
Source organism: uncultured Caryophanales bacterium (assembly GCA_937928185.1). GTDB lineage: Bacteria > Bacillota_I > Bacilli_A > Izemoplasmatales > Hujiaoplasmataceae > UBA5603. Next base: position 788 of record CALEZX010000079.1, on the reverse strand, counting down.
TTTTAGCGAGAATTACATGCCACTTACTTTAAGTAAATGGTAGTTGACAAAAATTATTACTAATTTCTACACAATCAACTTCTTTCAACATTCTGTATAAATCTTCTCTTCTCTCTTCACAGATCTCTCTAGCACTTTTTAAACACGTTTGATGAAATTTAATAGTATGTTTCATGATTATTTTTTATTGTCTTCAAAAGAATTTTGAGTTTCGAGAAATTCTTGAATGAGTATATTTTGATATTTATCATACGCATCTGCTGCTTTTCTCAAACAAGTTGACAAACCGTCTTTCCGATTATGTTTAAAGGTTGTTAATATTTTGTTGTTGACCTGTAAACTATACTTACAAATTCCGTTTTTATCACCACCCCGATTTACTATTGCAATCATATTACCCTCCTGTTAGTTGTTAGAAAAAAATCTGGTGTAGGTTGGAATTAAACCAACAATTTCAGCCTCGTTCGGCACTACACCATTTCACTTAACGTCACCGATCTAGTCGTTTACCGTTAAGCTAATCCGATTTATCGGAGTCAACTATACTTATCTACTGTTTCCGGTTTCGCGTCATTTGACGGAAATACCCACCGATTATATAATCGGACGGTTGAGGATTCGAACCTCAAATTTCAGTCCTTCAGTATAGTATTAATTTAATTTCTATATAAAATACTTAAAAATTAAAGTTTTGTTCTAACAACTAATTCACTAAATTTCCGTAATCTGGATGCCACCTACTTTAGTAGGTGGAGGAAGATTATAACTATAACTTTCGATTATAATCT
>CALEZX010000078.1 GCA_937928185.1 uncultured Caryophanales bacterium | reverse complement strand
GCGCACGCCTGATAAGCGTGAGGTCGATGGTTCAAGTCCATTTAGGCCCACCATTCTTAAAATGACACCAACCTCAGTAGTTAAGATTTAAATGGCGGTGTAGCTCAACTGGCTAGAGCGTACGGTTCATACCCGTGAGGTTGTGAGTTCAAGTCTCACCGCCGCTACCAAAAAAACTTCGAACGTATGGACCCGTAGCTCAGTTGGTTAGAGCTATCGGCTCATAACCGATTGGCCGTAGGTTCGAGTCCTACCGGGTCCACCAACCGTTATTAATATTGCCGGAGAAATACCCAAGCCCGGTTGAAGGGATCGGTCTTGAAAACCGACAGGACGTGCGAGCGTCGCGGGGGTTCGAATCCCTCTTTCTCCGCCATCTATGCCGACTTAGCTCAACCCGGCAGAGCAACTGAATCGTAATCAGTAGGTTGTAGGTTCAATTCCTATAGTCGGCACCACGTGAAACAAAGCTCATTACATCTGATAGAGCTCATTATGACCCGCTAGCTCAGTCGGTAGAGCATTTGACTTTTAATCAAAGGGTCAGGCGTTCAAGTCGCCTGCGGGTCACCAAAATTATTTGCCTGAGTGGCGGAATAGGTAGACGCGTTGGACTTAAAATCCAATGTCAGCAATGACGTGCCGGTTCAAGTCCGGCCTTGGGTACCATCATGGGGTATTAGCTCAACTGGGAGAGCACCTGCCTTGCAAGCAGGAGGTCAGCAGTTCGATCCTGCTATACTCCACCATCCGGAGGTTTAGCTCAGCTGGGAGAGCATCTGCCTTACAAGCAGAGGGTCGGCGGTTCGATCCCGTCAACCTCCACCACGGATTCCCAATCCGTGCCAAATCTATTAGTTTTTGTTACCTTAACCGAGTTGACAAGAACATGTTACATTTGGTATTATTATATAGCAATTGTCACATCGCGGGGTGGAGCAGTCCGGCAGCTCGTTGGGCTCATAACCCAAAGGTCGCAAGTTCAAATCTTGCCCCCGCAACCACGGTCCTGTGGTGTAGTGGTTAACATGCCTGCCTGTCACGCAGGAGATCGCGGGTTCAAGTCCCGTCGGGACCGCCATTTTATTGGCTCGGTAGCTCAGTTGGTAGAGCAATGGACTGAAAATCCATGTGTCGCCGGTTCAATCCCGGCCTGAGCCACCATCCGGTACGTAATCAAGCCCTTTCGAGGGCTTTTTTTGTTGCACTTTTGAGCAAACTATAAAACCCGCTGTCGACACATGGACACTTGGATTAATCATAAAAAATAGCAAGGTCAGATTTACTTGCTATTATTTCTGTGCTATAATCGAGCACATAATGATAGAGGTAACGAAAATGAATAAATGACTTATTTTAATATCTTTAGTCGCTTCAATTGTCTTTTGTATTATTATTATTATTATTATTATTATTATTATTATGGCGATAGCTTATTCAGGTGTAGAGTTCACATTAATTGTTACTAGTACTATAGATATTTTTACCATTCCATTCTACATTTTAGTAATAATTTCATTTGTTTTCGCGCTTGTAAAATGGCACGGCGAAAAAAATAAATCAAATTTCCGATACTTGTTATTTTCGATTATATCTTTTATATTAACTTGTGGAATCCTAGTACATACGTTTTATCAATTTTCTATTTCAATGAGTAATTTCGATTAATTTATGATCACAAAACTTGTATTTGTAGTGTCTTATTTTCGTTGCACTTAATGACTGAAAATCCATGTTTCTTTAGTTGCAACCAAATTGGATCCGTTCTGAGATCAATCCAAGTGGGTCTTTCTCAGATAAATAGGGGTTTCTTTTATTTGTGATGAGTTTCCGTAAAATCCGAGTAGGTGATGGTGTGAGAGATTTAAATCAAGTTTTAAGTCAATTGATTGATTTTGCCACAAAAAACGATAATATCAGAGGTCTTGTTCTTCAAGGCTCATTTGTGAATTCCAAGGCTCCGATTGATAAATTCAGTGATTTGGATCCACTTTTTTATTGTAATAATGTAGACGATTTCATCCTGGATTTCGAATGGAAGAAAGAGTTCGGAGAAGTTATCTCTTATTTTCATGATGATTGGGAGATGCACGAAGGTTTGCGGGGATACACAAGGCTGTCCATATTTAAAGACGGACTCAAAATTGATTTCGGTTTTCAGGACATTGCATTGGCTAAATATGCAAACGACATGAATCTTTATAAAATATTAATCGACAAAGATAAAGTCATTCCCGCCCCTTCAGTAACAGATGACTCCAAGTTCTTTGTCAAAAAACCATTAAATTTGGAATTTCAAAGCATCTTGAATAATTTCTTTTTTGATAGCAGCTATGTGGTAAAGACGATCTTTCGCGATGAAGTTACCTTTAATCAGTATATGATTGGTATCTTGCACAAGAGTATTACGCAATTAGCTATATGGTACGTTGGAGCCCAACATGAGTATAAAGTTAATCTGGGAATTCAGGGCAGATACTTAAAGAAATATTTGACCGAAGACGAATACCTCATGCTAAAGGAAACATATCCGGGAAGTGATTATGTGGCTGTTAAGAATGCTCTGTTCAAATCGTATGAGATCGTAAGATACTTTGGTATATATATAGCAAATAATCTTGGATATGAATATCCAACAAAGTATGATGAAGAGATGTTCAACTATTGTACCGAAATGTTGAAATAGCTAAAAGTAGTTTTATAGAGTTTCCCAATCGCATGAAACGACTGAAAATCTATGTGTCGCCGGTTCAATCCCGGCCTGAACCACTGTACGGTAAGCAATATAGCCATTTCAAAGGTTTTTTTATTAATTTCGAATATAAGTAATTCATAAAAAACTAGAGAAAACTAAATATTCTTACTGTTACTAGATATTAAAATAGAGATAGTATCCAAGATATGACTTTGAGATACCCATTGAATATAGAAATAAGAAATTTGGTAATTAATTCAATTGATCCGCTATATCCTAAGAGTATAAATACAATAATTACAACAATAAATATAAATGGTTTTTCCATGTTACTCTCCTTTCTGACTAAATTTAATCATTTGATTAAGTAGTAATATTTACCTTAAACACAGAGTGTTATTCAAGAATGGTACAATCCAATCCTGCACTAAAGCCTCACTCGAAAAATTACTGTCCAAAATGGACAACTATATTATAATGCGCATTTCAGATAATGTCAAGAAAACATTGTACATTTTGGACAAAAAACGATATAATAATATTGGGGTGAAAAAATGAATGAACATGAACTTCTAAAAACATATCGACAATATCGAGGAATGACTCAAAAAGAAGTTGCAGAAAAATTAAAAATGACGCACTCAGGTTATTCAAAATACGAACGAGGAGAAAGAAAAATCGACATAGAACTTTGGATGAAATTAATGAATATTTTGCATATTCCGTCAAGTGCGTTTGGCAACAGTCCAGAATTTATAGAAGAAGAATATTGGCTTAATTTTGAACAACGATTTATTGAACTTGCAGAAGATATTAAATCCAAAAAAGGAAAAATGCTCCCTTCAGAATTAGATAGAGCAGCTAATATATTTAAAAATGAATTTGAAAATATTCAAAATGAAAAGAAGACATTACTAAACATAATTAAGTTAGATCATTTTGATGATTTGATAGTTCAATTAGGAATTGAATTCTTGTTTATAAAGTAATGAGAATAGAGGTGGTATATGTGTTTCTAAATATAACTTTAGGAGCAATGTTGGTAATATCAATATGCTTTATTATCGGTTTAGTTATACCAATTATTGAAAATGACAAGAAAATGCACGAGATAGAAGGATTTAAATCAGAGATTGATTTCATCCACACTGAACAATCAGAAAAACTTGAAGAGAAAACGAATTACAAAAAGAGTGAAAATCTACAGATCAGAGATAATCTTCTTACAATAGCAAAATACCTTGAAGATTCTCATTCTCAATCGATATCATACATGTTCAGTTATCAAATATATCTATCGCTAGTAAGTGATGGTTTTAAATTTCCAAAAAATAACTTGTTGTCTTCTGAACTTAAAGGTGAAATAAACAAGTTCGTTAAGGAGGCAAAAAAATGAGTATGTTATTCATTTCGGGTGAGGCTTTTGGCTTCATGATTATTGCATTCATTGTTGGCTACGGTTTAAGCCACTATTATTATCAAACAGACCAGAATAATCGTTTGAAAAACATAGAAGATGATAAGAAGAGGGCTATTCACAACATGAGTATTGTACTAAATAATGTTTATGATGATTACGAAAGAAAAATGCTCAATGAAGTGTTTACTGTTGATTTGATAAGAATAATATTGTCTGAATTAAATATTGACGACAAGTCTTATGTGAATTGTGTTAATATCTACGATGAATTAGAGAAAGACTTGATAGCAGATAATTTTCCTCATTTCTTTTTCGGATACGATGAACTAAGTGATATAATTATACATCACCTTGAAAAATCATCGCGAGTAAAGAAATAGAATAATCAGACATCAGTGCAGTATGCATGAAAAGACTGAAAATCCATGTGTCGCCGGTTCAATCCCGGCCTGAGCCACCATCCGGTACGTAATCAAGCCCTTTCGAGGGCTTTTTTTGTTGCCTAAAACGAATACTTAGAGACACACCCTACGACATATGGACAAATCTATCATAATATTAAAATTTAACTGTGGCCAATTTACTGTCTGTATTTTTGTGATATAATAAAGGAAAATGATTATGGGAGCGATTATGAAAAAAGTATTATTTATTATAATTATAAGTATTACATTGTTTATTCAAGTTGGTTGTTCAAATGCTTCGGATACTACAACTAGTCAATTTGATGAAGTGGAGACAACAAATAACCAACTTGATGAACTCGGGTATCAAGTTGAGATTCTGAATTATGAAGATCCATACTTTGATGTGACGATAAATAATGTTGTAATAGATGTTGCCTATCGAAAAATATATGTCGACTATTCGATTGAATCTTTTAGTACTGGTTATGATTATTATTTTGTTTATGGGTTTGAAAACAAAGATTTTCGTCCGTTTCATAATATGCCAGATAAGGAAAAAAAGGCATCTGGCATCTATGAACTTAATCTCATCTTTAACGAAAATGATCCTTCAGGATATATGACTGTTGAAATGGGTAGATATTCAAGTAGTGTATCAGTTAACAAGGAATATCCAGAGACCAATTCAGCCGGATTTAAGTATTGGATAAAGGATATAGAAGATAGAGGTAGCTTCAGTGAAAAGTCTGTTTACATTTATTCAAATGATAATGTCACAACTGATGCAGAAATCAGTTGTTCAATTGAAGACCCTGATGAAATCATTCAATCAATCAAATTTGTATTAACAGATCCACTTTCTGGAAATACATATATTGATGAGTTAATTGTTCCAGTTACTGAAGATATGAGAAATGATGACATAATTATTTATCACGATATCTCTTTTCATGGATTAACAATTGGAATGCGCTATCAAGTGAACGTCTATGTGAGTGGTTTTGATGGCGTATACGATTTTGCCGATAGCCTTATTGATCACGCTCAGACAGTAATAGATTGAAATAATGCAAAATAAAATTGGTGATCAGTCTAAACACTTATGATATTTAATATGTTCATATGCACATGAAACGACTGAAAATCCATTAGTCAATAATAGAAGAGTTTTTTAATGAGGTTTAAAATGGAGCAAATTAATAAGAATTATCTTGATAAAGAGATTTCTCGTGTTACAGAAATTATCAATGAAAAATGGGAAGAGTATTTGGAACTTTACACTGATAGAAATAACCTAGTGAAATCGTATGTGTATGGGCCATCAGTTGCTACTCATAGAGGATACTATAATCCAAGTCCTGTCGCTCATCATGCTATCCGAGGATGTAATAAAGGTCCCAAGCCAAAATCGACCATCAATAACATTAATGGCGAAGATATTATGGTCTATGGCCTTGATGGGCTATTGAGACCAATCTATATCCAAACTTGGTCACCCCCAAATCGACCTTACCGAATTTTCGAAATAGTACAATACTTTAAGGACAAAGTCATTGGGATAACATTTAATGAGTTTGAACCCATTGGCATTCATGAAACTCAATTTGAAGATGGTAGGATTACAAGTATACTGACCTGCTACTACCATCACGAGAATGTCCCAAGCCCGGAGAATTGCCGAGAGATTATTTTAGAGTTGTTCGATTATGATCGACCAAATCACTTTCAATGGAAGTGGGTACTTTATAGACCCAATTTGAGTAAAGAGGTTTCTAATTTGCTTGAAGAACTAAGTAAACATCACGGCGAAGAATATAAACCAATTAAAGAAATGTTATACGAATTTGATACTAATCAATTAGGAAAAGTATCTAGAATGTACTTTGATAGTAAATTAGTTAAGGATATAAAAAAATAGTTTCCACTAGTTTATGCATGAAACGACTGAAAATCCATGTGTCGCCGGTTCAATCCCGGCCTGAGCCACCATCCGGTACGTAATCAAGCCCTTTCGAGGGCTTTTTTTTATTCATTAGGAAATTGTATTTTTAGGATGAGAAATGGATAAATAGAAAAAGCCTAAGGGAATAGGCTGAGAAATATAGGGAGGGAAAGTTATTTAATGTGTTTAATGTGGTTATAAATATCTAGAGGGACAAGCTTAGGTTTAGAACAATGGCCGCAATAAGAGACGGGGTAATCAGAATCAAATTCAGACCAAAATTCAGAAATGATATCAAAATCAACTTCTTCTTGAAAGCCACATTTTAAGCATTTCATAATAACAGTTTCATCATAAACAGTATTTTTAATAAACTCGTCGACATCCATCGGAAGGTCATCATTGAGTTCATTATAGTATAAAACGCGTTCACGCTTTTCATCATCCGATAATAAACGCTTAATCGTATTAAAATGTTTGGGCATGTCAGCCACCTCCAAAGTTTAAATTAGGGAAATAAGACAAATCAAAATTAACCTTCATAATCGAACCACATTCACAAAGAAGAGGATCGTATTTGTAAGTAAGAAATAAAGAGACACGCCAAGAGTGATGAAGTTTAAGTTTTTTTAAATCTGTAAGTGAGTAAAGCAATAAAGAAGAAGGTAAGGACTTCTTAGATTTATTGGCATAAAAGCCATAATAACGAACGGTATGAAAGCCAATATCAGGAATATGAATGATTAATTTTTGAATAAAAGTAAAAACAGATTCAGTGACAAATTGTCTACCAAGCTTTTGATCGACACCCTCATTCGTATCATCTTCATGAGGATCGTAGTAATAAGTAATCGTGTGAAGATCATAATCGACATTCGTAATTCTCGATTCAGCGATAGGGGGATGACCAGCATAACGAGCAATGTATTGGGTGATATTTTTGACATCGACACGAGAATTACTTTTGAGTTTAGGGCCATGAACATAAAATCCCTTTTTATAAGTCTTAAAGAGTTGATTTCTAAGAATAGAGAAAGCGATTAAATCTTTATTAGAAGCAAGCGATTTTAAAGAAATGTACATTCTTTTGAGAAGTTGGTTCATGAAAGCGAGTCTAAGCGATTCGAAGTTAAAATATTCAAAGCGTTTAATGTTTAGGTCGTTATCAATGACTCTTTCGGCGATTAGAACATGGATGTGAGGGTTATGTTTCAAATCACGACCAAAAGTGTGAAGAAACATGATATAGCCGAGTTCACGATCAATCGATTTAGCAACGTTCGATTTACCTTGAATAAGATATTGAAAGACATCATCGACAGCTTTGAATAACTCATCATAAAGAGTACGGTATTTACGGAAATAGAAACGCAGTTCAGAAGCGATAGAGAAGACAAATTGACGATGAGGAACATTGAGACATTTTTTAGCAATCTGGGACGCACGACGATCACGATAAATTTTACCACAACTAGGACAAAAGCGGGGGTGGCAACTGAGACCGGAGATATGGAAGTTATCGCAATTAGGACATTCATAAAAGACATAACCATGACTCAAGTCGTGGCAAGCAATCATTCTTTCAACATTAATCATAATCGAAGGTCTTATCACTTGGTTATTATGAAGTTGACAAAAATCATCCCAATATCTCGAGAAGATATCCTTAATCGAGTATTGATTAACTAGTTTCCTTGCATGGGGACAATTATTAAGTTTATGAAGGGTGTTATCATAGATGTTAGTGCCTGATTTGGCAGCTTTCAGTAACTGAAGTTTAAAAGAATCTTGTTTTGCGTAGTCTAAGTTCATCATACAACCATTTTACCAAATTATGAGCAATCAAAAAAGAGGCCGTAGCCTCTTTAATTGAAAAACTTGTTTTTCATTTTTTTAGTTGGAAATCGAAATGGTAACAAGAGTTTTGATTTAATCGATTTAGGGTTAAGTAACTTTGGGGGGTACTTAACCCTAATTAATAAAATTATTACAGAATTATCAGTTATAATATAATTAAGGTCACAAAAATAAAGAGAGATTATTATGTTTAGAACGATGCGAAGAAGCGATAAAGAAATGACAAAAGAAGATACATTATCTTTATTATCAAGAGGACAAGAAGGAATTTTGGGTACCATTGGAGATAATGGGTATCCTTATACGGTTGTTTTAAATTATGTCTATTATCAAAATAAAGTCTATTTCCATTGTGCAAAAGAAGGATATAAACTCGATAATATCCTTAACAACGAAAAAGTATCATTTACAGTCTATGATTCAGTAACTTTTATAGGAGACGAACTAAACACACTCTATGAAAGTCTTGTTTTATTCGGAAGAGCAAAAATTGTCAATACGACGCATGAGATATTAATGGCATTGATTCAAAAATACTCAAATATTGATTATCAAAAGGCCATGGAAATGATTGATAACAAAATCGATATTACATCACTTGTTGAAATTGAGATTGATCACATCACAGGCAAAAAGGGCAGGTAATTTAATTGTGAAGTAATAGATATTTATTTATATATATCCTATGATAAAAGGGCTATCCGTTCTCAATGCGGATAACCCTTTTTTAATGATTGACGATTACGTTATATTAGTTGATAATGCTTTCGTTCTCAATAATTAAACGACAATCAGAATCAAATGAGTAAGTGACACCATCGATTTCAACGGTAACATCGCAGTATAGTTTGCCATCAAATCGAGCATAATAGTGATAACCATCATATTCAATCCATCCATTCATGACATAACCAGTACCTTCATAGGTATCGATATAGAAGGAAATAATTTCAGGAGTGACATGATATGAATGGATTACACCGCTTTGTTCTGGTAGATTATAGGATGGAAAGAATCTCTTGTAACCATATTGATAATAATGAATTTCACCATTAACATAGTATAACTGGTTTTCTAAAGTCATATCCATACCATCCAAGTGATAACCCATATTTTCGACAGACAATGCAAACAACGTTAAATTATAGCTACTCATTGAAATGTCGTAACGTTTATGTGTAGCATCCAAAATTAACCACGAATCATTGACATAAACATAATTCCATCCATGACGAGAAGATTCGGTAACCTCCTTTGGCTCTGTGAGGCTTTCGAAGTCACGATAAGAGCCAAAATAATAACCGCCAACATAAAGACTTGGAATATTTTGTGCTCTTAATAACTCATTCATTAATTCTGCATATTGGTGACAAACACCTGTCTTAGTTTCGTAGGCTTCCCAAAGCGAGAAGTTAACAGAATCATATGAATAATTAATGTTTTGACTGACCCATTGGTAAATCGCATAGACTTTATCTTCGGTGGTTGTGAGTCCTTGTACTAGTGAGTTGGAAAAAGCTATAAGTTCTGTTTTTTGAACTGGGTCAGTTGTGATCATCATCGAAGTCCAATCAATCATTGGATTTGAATACATTAATGTTGCGTATTCAAATGAAGCTTGATTCCAAAGTTCGATTTGTGGGAAGAATGCAACATCCATGGGTTCAATTTCATCACTAATGAGTCTTACATTTTTATAATAGAAAAACGCTGATGGCCAATTTAATGCTTCTTCAGTAATGAAAATGGCTGAAGAATAACCATAAAATCCATGATCGTCAACCTGAGTGGGGGCGTCTCCTAAAAAGATCAGTTTTTTAATTGATGAATCATAAAATGCACACTCTTTGATTATGTCGATGGAATTGGGGAGTTGGACAGATGTTACTTCGGTATCATAAAATGCATAAGAACCTACTGTTGTAACATAATCATAACCGTGAAGGGTGTGATAATAAATTCTTGGAATAATCACCTCTGACTGTGTTCCCTCATAATAATCAACGGAATAGCCTTCAGAAGTATAAGAAATCCATAAATCCGAACTACCGATGAGATCAGCTTCAGTTCCTTCAATCCATTTAACATAAAGGGTAGTAGACTTATTAATAAATTTAGCTTTTACTGATAATTCAGAATCTTCATACCATCCGCCAAAGAAATTACCTGCTTTTGTCGGTATGGTAAAATTTTTAACATTTTGGCCAAATAACACTGAGACATCTTCAAGGATATCACCACCGAATGTTTCAAATTTGACGATAAGTTCAAACTTTGAATAAAGATTATAGGTAGGTAAGATGTGAGAATTGATGATATGAGGTTTATTATAATTAACATCATCATACCAACCAGTAAAACCACTTTCGCTATCCATTTGTAACAATTCGATTGCTTCATCAGGCGAATAGTCAATTGTGATATAAGGCATAAAATTCTTAACGACAATTTCAGTAGGGATGTTGGTATTATTTTCAATGACTGAATAACTTGCTTGACCGCTCCCCCAATGATATAGTGACCCCAATTCAGTTACAGCAACAGAATAATAATAAGCTGCAGCAACAGAAGTAATGAAGTCGCCATTTACCGTAAAGAAATTTGTTAGCTCATGAATTTCACTTGTTGGATTAGAATGTCCAATTCCCAAAGAGTCTTTTAAGTTATTGCCCCAAGTGTAGATTCGTCCAGTGTTAGTTAGTAAGAGGGTATGTGACATCCCTGATGCGATATCGATAACGGTATCTCTGGTTTCAAAGTTGAATTTACCGGTTATTTCTAAAGGTATTAAAGAAGAAGAGATACTGCTGTAACCAAGAGTGTAATATCGGTTATCACCCCACATGAAGACGCGGTTATTGTTTGTAACAGCAATTCCGCTATAAGAGTTCGCTGAAATTTTAACAATATAGTCACCCTCATCAAGATTGAATTGATTTGTGATTTCAACTGGAAGCAATTCTTGTGTGGTCGAATTATTCCCTAACTGACCATATGTATTTTTCCCATAAGTGAAGATTCTTCCGTTTGAAGTTAAGAGAATCTTGAAATCATAGCCTTGAATGATATCGACAATGGTTTCTCCTTCCTCAAGTGAAATAAGATTGGTTCCTTCAATTGGCGTTGGAATTACGGTATAAGTTCCGGGAGTTGTTTCAACTTCGCCCCAAATAAATATCCTTTGAGCTGAAGTAAAACAAATCGTTGAATTTCCGATGATGTCAACATGGACGATTACTTCATTTGATTCGAGCGAGATTTCATGAGTTATATTATTAGGAATTCGGTAATTAGGATAATTAAATACCCACTGTCCAGTCGAATCATCATAAAGTCGAGAAGGCGCGGTTTTGGTAAACCCAAGTTGACTTTTAGTATTATTCCCCCAAACGTAAAGTGATCCATAATTAGATAGAGCCACAACGTGTTCTGATCCGATAATAATTTTGACTAACGTTTCCCCCACTTCAAAATGGAAAAAATGGGTAATGTCAACGGGATAAACTTCATCGGTAGTCTTTCCTGTTCCTAACATTCCATATGAATTGTTGCCCCAAGTGAAGACACGATTATCACTAGTGACGATGAAGAAGAATTCCTTATTATAAATATCACTGACGTAAACCACATCAAGTTGTGTGGGGACGTAGTAAGTTATGGCGGTTGGAATCATTTTCTTTCCATACAGCGTTAACGAATAATCAGGCATGATGGTATCACTAACGATTGAACTAAATCCTTTGTCCTTATACCAAGAAACAACGTGATAATCGTCGTTAATAATCTCAAAGGTGTCATAAGTTTCAAAGCGATAATGAGATTCTTCTTCATAAACCTCTTCTTGATAGAAATGAATAATTCGCGGCGAATAGGCCAATGAAGATTTACCATTTGCGAGTTGGCCAACGATGTTATTTCCCCAAGAATAGATATTTCCTTGATTTGAAATGGCAAAAATACTATGACCACTAGCATAGATGTTTGTAATGAAATCTTGATTGCTTAATTTAAATTCAGAAATAATATTATAAACCATATTACTAACTTGCCCTTTAACAGCGAGGGTATTATAATCGTTATAGCCCCAACTGAGCACACGGTTTTGATTGGTGAGTGCGATAGTGAAAAAATGACCAGGCGCAATCGAGACAACATATTCGCCTTCGTTGAGTTTCAATAAAGAGGTGATATCTTTTGGTGTTTTAATGGAATCATTTGTTTTTAAGTCGATATATCGATTACCATTATCGCCCCAAGCTAAGACGCGATGTTCACTCGTTAAAACCAAAACATGACGATAGCCAGTGTAGACACCTATAATTTGTTCGCCATTTGCTAAGTTTAAGTATGGTGTCACATCAAAGGGAATTCTTTTGGTTGTGGTTGTGCCATCACCGCTAATATAGTTATAACCAGAACCAATGGTAAGGAGACGATTCAGTGAAGTTAAGATAAATACATCGCTTTCGGTGCGATTAAATTCAAGTAATTGTTCATTGGGTAATAAGGAAAAATGAGTGGTAATGTTTATTGGAAATGGACGATCGATAGAAGATCCATCACCTAAATATCCAAATTGATTTCTACCCCAAGCATAGACTTGATTCAAGTTGGTCTTGACATAACCACGATCACCCAATAAAGAGACTTGTGTTATATACTCATCTTGAGCGAGGTTAAAATATGTGCTGACATCAGTTGGACTTAATCGACTGGTGAATATTGGAGTTTGATTGTCACCCAAGTAATTCATATTGTATCCAAAGATAATCAAGTATCCCTTTGAGGTTACTAGCGCAGTCAACACACTACTACATGAAATATCAACAACATAATCATTGAATTGAGTGGATATGAACTCAGTGATGTCTATCGGCGTTGCTTCACGCTTATTTTGGGAATATCCGAGTTGATGATAAGTGTTACTACCCCAAACGAAGACACGGTTTTCAGAGGTCAATCCAACATAATGATAACCATCATGATGTTTGTCGATTTTAAGAATTTTTTCGCCAGGATTTAATGAGAAAGAATCATTAACTTGATTGATTAGCGGCTTGTTGGACTGATAATCAGGAAGATAATAATCTCCCTCGATTCCAATTCCATATACATAACCCATAGCAGTAAGAAAATAGGTGTTTGAATGAGAAGCACCAACTTTGATTATTTTATCATTATTAAGCAAAGGTATTAAGTCTGTGATTTCATAGGAGTAATTATCACCAACTGCGCCAAAAGAATTGGTCCCAGAGGTAAAAACTCTTCCTTTACTAGTGACCATGACGACATGGAATCTTCCACCAGAAATAGAAATGACATAATCGCCAAAGATATCAAATGGAAATAAATACGGAGTTTTTTGAGGGTTTTGGTTATCAAAGATGTCTCTATCAGGATCATCTCCCCAACCAAAGACTCTTCCTCTTGAAGTTGCTAAATAACCTTGTCTAAAACCAGCACCAATACTCGTAATGGTTTCGTGAGCTACGAACTGAAAATAACTCGTTATATCAATCGGTACTGAAGAATTGTTTAGCGTATTATTCCCTAATTGACCGGAATGATTGATGCCCCAAGTAAAGACTCGAGTTTTATTTGTGTAAGCAATTACGAATTGATTACCCGCTTTTAATCCTACTAGATATTCGCCTTCCGTGAAATTAAAGTTTGGTGAAATATCTTGGACATCTCCTTTAGGTGAGGAATCATTATTTCCAAGTTCACCATATTGATTCATTCCCCAAGAGAAGACTCTTCCATTTGAAGTAAGAACATAAGCTGAATCCGTTCCGGATTCAATTAAAGTGATGAGTTCATCTTGAAGTAAAGGAATTCTGGACGTAATATTGACGGGTGTATGACTATAGGGTCCAATATATGAATTAGAGACAAGATTATAAGTATTGTCGCCCCAGATGAATAAACGGTTATCTGAAGTCAAAACTAAAGTAAAATTAGCTCCGGGTGCGATTTGTGTTATTTTTTCATTTTGATTTAAGGGAAGTGTATTAATGATTTCTGGATTATTAACGTTTTGGATTTTACCATTACCTAGTTGACCAACGTAATTGGTACCAAAACCAAATAAGAGATCATTATAACTGAGCATAAAGAGTTGCGTATTGGTAGTATGAGGAGAACTGACATATATATCTTTTGCAAGTGTTTCTTCTAAAACTACGAATTTTAAACTATGAAGTTGACCATGATCAATAACCCATCCAGCATATAGGGTTAAGTCGCTATCAATTAAGGATTCAACATCATAAGGACTGGTTAATTCAGGATTATAATACCAGCCATCAAAATAAAAACCATACTTTGTTATCGCTGGTAATTCACCGCCAGGGGTGAATTTCCTGATTTCAATCGGAGCGAGGGAATCGCCATCATTAGAATTGAAATTTATGGTAAATGTTTCATAATTCCAAGCGGCATATACATTTAAGTTCATGGCAGGCATCTTTGTATAATTGAAAGCAGTCGTCAAAGTATCATTTGTATACCATCCATTAAACGTTCTATATTGCACCACTTGTGGGGTGGGTAAAGTAATATCTGAATTATAATCAATTGCTACAGAAGCGATGACTTCAGATGAGTTGGTATGGAAATGGATATAATATTGTTTAATCGCCCACTTGGCATGAAGGGTTGTCTCTTGGGTTAACGTTCCATTTATTAAAAATGGAGAGGTTAACTCGCTATCTAAAAACCACCCAATAAATTGATATCCTGTTTTATCCGGTGTGGGAAGATAGGTTATAGGAGTATGACTTTGAGCGAGAGTAGAATTAAGATTACCACCGCCATTTGTATTATAGTGGATAATAATTGATTGTGGTGTTGTGTCTGTTGATATCGAAGTAGCACTGGTCGTAGTTGAAGATGTCGTTGAGACATCACTGATTGAGGTGGTTGTGAGTGTTGAGTTTGTTGATAAGGTACTGAAAAAATCACATCCGAGTAAAAAAGAAAACATGATAATTATAAACAGTACCGATAACTTATGTCTTTTCATATTCGCCTCCTATTTATTTTATATTTTAATCTTGTTTTTTTTAGAATAACATAGTTATTATCATGAATCAATAAGCGTTGATGAATTAATAATCATTATTTTGTTTAATCAATGAATGTTTTATTATAAACAAAATATATTTTGAATTAATTATGAGATTGTATAATATCTTGTGGACTTTCAAAAAGTGAATATTTAAGAGGTGAAGTTTATAACAAAATTAAAGCTAGATCAATATATCAAAAACTATATTCATGTATTATAAATTGACAAAAAGATTAAAGACATCAATAATATGACTTATCTCATAAAACATTTAATAGTATCAGATTCTTTGTATCTAAAACTGTGTTTAGATATATGCAAGGGAATTTACATTAGATTAATTAGAATTAGTGATCACGTTCGAAGTAATAAAAATGCTGTTGAGGAAAAACATAAAGAGGTTATCTTTAATAAAAATAATAATTCTTTTGAAAACTTAAGAAGGTTAGAATCTTATCTATTTAAACAATTTCAATTACTCTTAAATGCTGCTCCAAAACATGCAATAGACAACTTCAAATCATATCTATTTATAATTTGAGAAACGGTTGAGTTACATATTTATTAATGGTGGTGTTAGTAATCAAGAAGCTATAATTCATTAGTAGTGAACATAATCGTTATAAATATATTTTGAAACAAGCAAAATTATGAACTTTATGTATTTTATATGATTGAATGGTAATCACCTTATCAATATGAGATAATGAATATAACTCATTTCTATTGATGTTATTGAAAAAATTTTAAATGACTATATATAAAGGAGAAAAAATGAACAACGAGAATGTGATTCAAAACGAGACGGCGATTTCATATTATGTCGGCGAAGGTATTATACCTGAACTTGGTATTAATGAAATGATAGCTTATACAGAAGATAAAAAATATGCTCTAGTTTATACAAAAGCAGTAATGGATAATCTTATTTACATTTGGGAAGCCGTTGTTGAAGGTGAACGTTTAGAGCATCAGTCTTATGAGGATGAAATCTATGATGGAATTTTATCAGAATCAGGAATTACTTCATCAAAACCTTTTTGTGACCAATTTTATGCACAAAAAATTGATACAGACAAAGATATAGTATTGAATTTTACTCAAGTTGATGGTATACCGCTTGTATGCACCGCCAATAAAAATGACTTAAAAAATGGTAAGTCTAATGTTACAATTTTCCAATATGTTGTGAAGGCATCAAATGGATTTCTTCTTGGAATTAGTGCACATGTATACGATTATAGATTGAAAGAGGAGATCACCGAAAATGTCCGATAATTATTTCAAAATAAACGATGAAAATCGACAACATATCAGCCTATCCTCTCATGCTATAAAGGTCATTGAGACAGACATGATTAGATTCTGTGATGATTATGAATTAAAAAATAGAAGTGGATTTATGAATGTAATTATTTCTAATTATTATGACCAATTCCCTCTTTCAAGAAACGTTGCTTTGAAGCAAATTACCGCCATCCAAACCGCCACCCAAAAAGCAAATAATACACTTGATAAGCAAAATGATTTTAGTAGAAAGTTAACTGATAAGATTATTGATGAATTTTCTGAAGAAATTATGAAATCAATCATTAGTGAATATTCGAACAAATTCGACAATGATTATCAATTTAAATTGAAGGTTAATATAGAAAACGTATCTTTATTGGAAAGTTTAGAAGATTCTAAGTATTTTAATAATTACGCTCCTCGTTCTGGAATTTCATTTTTTATAAAGATAATTCTTGAATGCTATGCAATCCTTTCGAGAGAAGAAAGAGAAAGAATATTCTATAGACAAACGATTGATGAGATAGAAAAAGCAATTAAGAATAATACATTTATCAAGTATAAAGATAATGAAAATTATGTTAAAGTATCGCCTCGGGCTATTTATAAACCGATTAAAAAAGAAAGCCTTGAAGTAATATATTATAAATTTGATCCAGACGGTGATGACGATAGAATAATTGATAATATTACTGTTAAGTCGTTAAGTAGAAAGGGTGTTAGGTTTTTAAAAGAAAAAGATTCTATTGGAACTCTTGATACTGACATTTTTGAAAAAACATATAGAGAAAGAGAAACTCAATCAAATAGACCGATAGAAACATTTACAGTCAAATTTTCGCCAGGCGGACTTAATCGATATATTTATGAAGAAGATAGATTGCCAATAATCGGTATTCAAGATCAAAATAATAAATTTATCTATACCTTTAAAACAACTGAGACAAATTTATTTTTTCACTTATTTAAGTTTGGCTCTCAAGTTGAAGTGATAAGCCCCGCAGAAACAAGAGAACGATTTAAAAAATTGTATAAAGCAGCATATGAAGTTTATATTAAAGAAATCGAGAGGTATGAAAAATGACAGTTAGAGAATTTTTTGATGTTTTTGAGGATATTGGTTTTTATTACGAATGCGAAGGCGTACAGGGAGGAACCCCATCTGAGCATGTGGTAACTTTTAGTCTTTTTGGATATGCTGGCCCTCATTCAAATTATAGTGATACTTTTAACTTCCAAATAATAAATAACGACTTAGATTTTTCAAACTATGAACTAAAAAAATACACTCACTTAGATGGAATAGATAAAGATATTATGGACATGGAGATAATAAAAATAGTAAGTATAAATTTAGGTGGAAATAATAGGACTAGCATGAATTACTTTAACGATTCTTCTGATATTACCATTATGGTAAAAGCAAGAAAAAAGTAAACAATAGTATTCAATTCGATTTCATTATACGTGGGTTGTAATACCATCCGCATACAAGAATAAATAGAAAAATAGTCATTAGATTTAGTATCGAAACATACTAGCACCATTTGCATGAAACGACTGAAAATCCATGTGTCGCCGGTTCAATCCCGGCCTGAGCCACCATCCGGTACG
>CALEZX010000077.1 GCA_937928185.1 uncultured Caryophanales bacterium | reverse complement strand
ATTTTTCTTCAAATCATTAAAAAAGAACCTAGTTTTTCCAAACTAAGTTCCTTTTTGTCTACACTCTGAAGTAGACTTCAAAGTCTACTTTTTTTGTTTAAAAACCGTTTATTTCTTTGTTCAGCCATTTTAAACGCTGGTCTAAATATTCATATAAAAACTCGACTTGTCCTTCATAAGTAGTAATGTTATAAACTTCCGGTGCGGTATACCAATCATAATTTTTTCCAATAACATCCCAACGAATAAAATTGTTGTATCTTGATCTCGTAATAGAATCGGAAGCAAAATATATTTTATCTAAAAGTGTAATTAAATGCGGTTCATATATCTCATTCCATCGAACTTTTAATTTCTGACGGAAAGATGGATATTGCATAAGATAATAGAAGAATATATTTTTATAATCAAGTGAGGTATACCAGCCTTCTGGACCTCTCATATAAGCATTTTGTTCATGCCCTTGATTACCGGTTGATAAATCAAAGTCCCATAATGGACCCATTTTTAATAATCCGCCTTTATCCTTATACATAAAAACGCTGGAGTATCCAGAGTCAACATTTTTAAAGACTTCCTCGACAATAAACCAATCAATGAAAGTCGAATCGTCAATTAGATGAGAATAATCATTTTTGTTTTTCAATGTATCATATACTGTTTTAAGATAGTCTTCAATAAAATATTTTTGATTTATAGAATAGTGTGGATCATCTTGACTAGGAGACTTAATGACAAAAGGAATGCCGTAGAGAATAAAATAATTGTCTTTAATGGTTGCTGGATTGAAATCGTATAACCGAAAATCATATTCAACCAAGTATCCCGTGTCTAAATAAGAAGATCCTTCTTCAACATTTACCCGGTTAGGAGATACTTCAATTTGATCGGTTAATAAATAATTACCCTGGAATTCCCCGTTAACATAAACATCAACAAACTTAGCCATTGGTGAAAATTCCATACCAATATCATTGCCAAGATTATATGCTAAATAATTACGAATTAAAGTCTGATCGGTGAAGTTAGCGAGCAAAACCCAATCTTTCTGAGCATATTCAGACAGCAATGCGGTTTTTGTTGTGAATTTGATTTTATAAGGTTTTTTAGGCATGGATAATGTTGAATTTCCACGTAGCCGGATTTGCATAGAGGTATTTGTGATAAGAGACAATTCGACATTATTTGAATCAAAAGTCTTTAATGTTAACCGACCCGAAACATAATCTTCATTTGATGTTATTTGTGCGTTATTTTGCGTCGTTATATGAATTTCAGGAATTTTTGGCAAATTTTCATAAGCTTCCATTGTAATCGGGATTTGATATGTTCTTAATTGGTTTTGGTAGGTGATTTTCGCGGTAACATCAAAACTGGTTTGTTCAGAAGGGAATGTATATATAAAACGATTATTTACAATTCTATAGTCATCGGACACAGATAATCTTATTCGAACATCATCGATGTTAAAAGATGGTAAGGTGAAATCAGATAGAATGGTTTTTGGTAATGTATCCTGAACTACAGCTAAAGCAGATTCAAATACTGATTCTGTCTTTGCCTGGTTATAGAGGACTTCATCTCTCATTTGAATGATGATAAAAGATTTGTTTATCACGACTTCATCATACTGTAGACGAATATTAAGATTAATTTCCAAATCATATGCCAGTTGTAAGTAAATAAGAGCATTGTTTTCCAGTATCTTATTATCGACTAAATATTCAACACTAATTAAAGTGTTGGTAGGTGATGGTAAAACGATGTCTTCAATTAATGAATAAGGGATTTGAGTAATTAAAATGCTATATTCTTCTTCGATTGCTGTATGTTTATAGTTAGTTGTGGCGGGCGCTGAAGTGGTAGTAATAGTCGATTTATTAGCATCACATCCAATAGACAGAACAAGCAAAACAAAAACAAATGATAATTTTAGAAATTTAAGCACTATTCATCACCCCCTTGTAAATATTTGGTCTATTGATAATGATATCATAAAAATGGGGTTTTATAACAAAAAAAGCGCCAAAGGCGCTAAAACATTAATACAACATTTTCTTGATACAGTTTTAGAGTTTCAGAAAATTCTTTAATTTCATTTTCCGAATAGGGTGTGGCATTTATTAAGTCTATGTGTTGAGGTAAATAGTGAAGTGGTTTTCGATACGGATTTAAGACGTATCGGGGTACTTTTGGGAGTTCTTGACACATCTGAATCAAATTATCTATTGATAGTTGTGGAATGACAGTAGTTCTAACCTCAAAATGAGATTTAGTCGAATTTAATATGTTAATTGTTTCAAGCACTTTTGACGAATTAGATTCTTCTCCGCAATATAAAGCATATTGATTTGAGGGTGCTTTATAGTCAATTGCGAAATAATCTACATTTCCTTCTTGTATTAGTCTTGAAATCATGTCAGGGTTAGAGCCGTTTGAGTCTAGTTTGGTTAAATATCCTAGTTTTTTAATTTTACTAAAGAATTCAGGTAAATCGTCATATAAAGTGGGTTCGCCACCAGAAATAACGATAGCATCGATGAATCCTTGTCTTTTTTCTAAAAAAGCATTTATTTCATTTGGGTCGAGAATGTCGGTAATTTCTTCTATCAATTTTCGATTATGGCAGTAGAAGCAGTTGTAATTGCATCCAGGGACAAATAATACCGTAGCGATCTTACCTGGGTAATCGATGAGAGATGATTTGACAATTCCCGAAAAAATCATGAATGAAATACCCCTAAATCGATTTCATCCTCTTTAATGACATATTTCACTCTATCAATGTATTCTGCTTTCTTACCTTTATTAAAGTTTTGAACCGGTCGTAGATAACCGACAACTCTGGTATAGACTTCAGCTGGTTTTCCACAAATAGGACATTTGAAGTGTTCGCCTGAAATGTATCCGTGTTCGTTACATACCGAAAATGTTGGAGTGATAGAAATATAAGGCAGTTTATATTTTGTAAAGATTTTTTTGATTAATTCTTTAGTTGTTTGCGTATCTTTAACGCGTTCCCCAAGATATAGATGTAATACTGTTCCGCCGGTATAAAGAGACTGAAGTTCATCTTGTAGATCCAAAGTTTCAAAAATATCATCGGTATAACCAACAGGAAGTTGCGATGAATTTGTATAGTAAGGAACTTTATCTCCAGATGCGATAATGTCAGGGAATCTTTCTTTATCTTGTTTAGCTAAACGATAACTAGTTCCTTCTGCAGGAGTAGCTTCTAGATTATAATAATGTCCTGTTTCCTCCTGAATGTCTTTGATAACATTTCGCATATAATTTAATGTTTTTATTGCAAATTCTTGACCTTCTTTTGAAGTTAGATTACTTTCTTTACCAAATAGATTCTGAATAGCTTCATTCATACCGATAAGTCCAATCGTGTTAAAGTGATTAAACCAATATGAACCGCTTTTTAATTTTACGTCTTTTAAATAATGTGAACTGTAAGGGTATAGTCCTTTTTCAGTCTGCTCTTCAATTATTTTGCGTTTCATTTCAAGACTTTTTTTGGAAATATTGATGGTAGCCCACAATCTGGTAAAAAATTCTGACTCTGATTTAGAAAGATATGCTAAACGAGGAAGATTGACAGTAACTACGCCAATAGAGCCGGTCAGAGGGTTCGAACCGAATAAACCGCCTCCGCGTTTTCTAAGTTCGGTCGTATCTAAGCGTAAACGGCAGCACATTGAAAGAGCATCTTCGGGAGATAAATCGCTATTGATATAATTAGAGAAATAAGGGATACCATATTTTGCGGTTATTTCCATATATTTTTCGACAACTGGACTATCCCATTTAAAATCTTTTGTGACATTTATAGTCGGAATTGGGAACGTGAATACTCTACCTTTCGCGTCTCCTTCCATCATGACATCACAGAAAGCAATATTTAGTAAATCCATCTCTTCTTGGAAATCACCATAAGATTCAGGCATTAATTTTCCGCCGATTATGACGTTTTGATCTCTAAGAGTAGAAGGAGGAACAATATCAAAAGTAAGGTTACTAAACGGGCATTGAAAACCAACGCGAGTAGGAACATTTAAATTAAATATAAATTCTTGTAATGCTTGTCTTACTGCTTTGTAATCAAGTTTGTCATAACGGATGAAAGGAGCGGCATAGGTATCAAAAGAAGACCATGCCTGTGCGCCTGCTGTTTCACCCTGAGTAGTGAAAGTAGAGTTTACAATCTGACCAAGGAAAGAGCGTAAATGTTTAGGGGGATTTGATTCAACTTTTCCCACTACTCCACCAAATCCATTCGTCAAAATTTGTCGTAAATCCCATCCTGCACAATAGGGTCCGAAGAAACCTAAATCATGAATATGAATATCTCCTTGAAGATGAGCGTCGCGAATATCTTGAGAATAAATTTCGTGCAGCCAATAGTTTTTAGTGAACTCTTCACGAACATAATTATTCAAACCATTGATTGATTTAGAAGTGTTTGCATTCTCATTAATTTGCCAATCCCGATCATTTAAATACTCGGTAAACATTTCTATAGTAGCTCCGATTAAAGCATTAGCTTCGCGTGAAGAACGACGTTTCTCACGGTATAAAATAAAAGCCTTGGCTGTTTTAGCGTGACCATTTTCTATTAGCACTTTTTCAACGACGTCTTGGACGCCTTCAACATCGGCTATCCCATTTGGATACTTGAGTTCACAAAGTTGAATTACTTGTTCTGTAAGTTCTTCTGATTTAGCAAAATCACTTCCTCCTACAGAACTAGCTGCTTTAAAAATAGCCAGGACTATTTTTTCTTTTCTGAATGGAACAATCGACTGATCTCTTTTAATAATACTTTTAATCATATAAAATACTCCCCCACTTAAAATTGATCTCGTGTATTATACATAATAGATAAACTAAAATACTTTGTCAATAGCTCCAAAAGAAAATGATTTTCGTATAAAAATTGACTATTCAATGTAGACTGCGAAGATTAGAGATTTGACGAAATTAAGTAAAAATAAATTTTTTTTTTAATGATTATGAAAAAACAAGCAATCAAAGAAGTAGATAATCAAAAAACAAAAATTATAATTATTAATATGATTAAGAATAATAAAACAAAAGAGATAACAAGTCGATAAAATCGATAAAAAAACAAAAGAAAACCAGAGAAAGAACAGAAAAATGATAAATGTGAAAAAAACATGTTATAGATATATAAGTCTAAAGAAACTTGTAAAAGAACATAATGGCTAAAAATAGGCGTTTTCCATGTTAGTTATTTCAGCGAGTAAAAAGATAGATGAAAAAAAAGCGAGACAATCTTAGTTTATGATAATAATATTGTATTGAAAAATCAAGAGGAACAATATTTATGTTTTTATTATTCCTAAATACATCAAAAAAATTGATTCAAAATCAGTAAAAAATCATGGATTTTAATACAAAATAAATTAATAAATTATACCGCTTAAAGCTCTGAAAATAGCGATTTCTGATGTGTTATTACCTCGTTTTTTTGAATAAGATTAGATATATCATAATTATCTAAAAATTTGAATAATTTATTAATAGTTAAATATGACATAATTTTTTCACTTAATTTTTCATCTAAAAATCAAATTTGGAGCCAAAATTGGCGGTTTATATAAGTTGTGATTCTTTTATCTAGTTTCTTTTTTTCTAGATTTTGGCACCTTTTTTGTATGTTTATAAATAGTCATATCTCCCTTGGTCATATTTATCTACTACTAGATCATTATCTTTTTTAATTATTGATTTATTCTTATTATATACTCAATATGAATTAATTATGGCTTATTTTACGTGTTTTAGGTTCTTATTTCATCATTTTCATGATAAATTTGCATATTAAATCTTTTTATTTTTATTCTATTTTTTGCCTAATTCTAGCAATTTATTTAATTTTTATATTATATAATTAATGAAATTTTATATTCCTTTGATTAAGTATATTTTTTTCGATTATATTAAATGTATATCTCTGACATCCCTAAATTTCATGTTATTTCATGCTTTAAAACATGATTGATGGCTAAATATAGACATTTTTATGTTGTTTATATATATTTGTTTTTCTACTTTTTTTACAATTTTTATATCATCATATTGATTAGGCATTCTGTTTGTTTCCTAGAAATCGTTTTTATTCTCTTTTTGTTTGCTTTTATGTCTTTGTAAATGTATAATATCTTATCGGTTGAGGGGCGATGAAATGGTTTATAACGAAACGCTTAAATTTAAAATTTTCTATTTCGTCCGTTTTTTTGGAGATGCTTTTTTTTATCCGTTCATGTCAATTTATTTTATAAGTAAAGGAATGTCTGATTCTAACTTAGGAATAATTCTCGCCATAACACCCATAACAACTGTTTTCGTAAATCCCTTATGGAATTATCTTGTCAAGGATTCTAAGATAAGCCGTTATGTTCTTCAAGTGATGACTTTAATTGAAGGGATATTGATTATCTTTATTACTAGAGTAACAGGTTTTGAACTCATAGCTTTATTAACGGGATTAATTGCTTTTTTCTGTTCACCGTACGTTTCGATTCAGGACGGATTTACTGCTACTTATTGTAATAAAAATAAGATAGAATATTCTTCTATCAGGATATATGCTTCAATCGCATATGTCTTAGCAACATTAATAGCAGGATATCTTGGTTCTTTAGTTGGGTATGATTTACTGTTCTTATTTGCTGGTATCTTTTTTGGAATTACCGCTTTGATTACTGTATGGATAAAACCGATTGATTTAAAAAATGATCGCATAGAGATTACTAAAAAAAGAGATTTGAAATCATTATTAAAAAATGTAAATTTTTATAAATATCTCTTTTTCTATGTTTTGGTTATCGGTTCAGTTAGAATCGGAGATTCATTTTTTGGAGTATATATAACTCGGGATCTTGGATTGACCTCAATTGGATACGGATGGGTTTATTCTGCGTTTGTTCTTGTTGAGGTTATAGTTCTTAGATATATGAGCATAAAAGGAAATACGTTTAGTGAAAAGAATTTAATGATAATAGCATCGCTATCTTTTATTGTTAGGTTCATCATTTATTTTTTACCGGTTCCGCTCGAAATTATCATTATTTCAACAATGCTTCGGGGATTGGGATGGGGAATTGTTTTATTTGTCCACATTAAATATATAATAAATATTGTAAAGGTTGAAAATGTAACTACCGCGATTTTAATTGTCACATTATTGTTTTCGATTTTTACTGGAGTAGGAAACTGGATTACAGGACTGTTTGTCAAAGAAAACGGATATCCATTGCTTTATCTTATTTTGGCAGGACTCATAACGTTAGGTTTTACTTCGTTCTTGATTTTTACTCCCAAAATCCGTTCCACAGAAATAAACTAATATTATCAATAGGGGGTACTTATGTTAAAAGTAATGAATGTAGAATTGTCTTTTGGCGGAAGAAAGTTATTTTCAGAAGTCAATTTAGAATTTACAAAAGGGAATTGTTATGGAATTATTGGCGCAAATGGCGCTGGAAAAACAACATTTCTAAAAATACTGACTGGGGAAATTGAACCTTCTTCCGGAGAGGTTTGGTTAGCTCCAAATTGTCGTATGTCAATTTTGAAACAAAATCAAAATGCATATGATACTTTTACCGTACTAGAAACGGTCATTAAAGGGCACGATCGACTTTCTAAAATAATCCAGGAAAAAGAAGAACTATATAATGTAGTAGATTTTACCGATGCGATTGGCATGCGGCTGGCCGAACTTGAAGGTGAGTTTGCGGAATTAGATGGTTGGAACGCTGAAGCTAACGCAGAAACACTGTTAACAGGTTTAGGAATCGGCTCAAGTCTTTTCCAAGTTTTAATGAAGAATCTCGATCCAAAACAAAAAGTCAAAGTATTATTAGCACAAGCTCTCTTCGGAAATCCAGAAGTATTGTTGTTAGACGAACCCACAAACAATCTAGATCCGATTTCTGCAAGATGGTTAGAGAATTTTCTTCTGAATTTTGAAAATACTGTATTAGTTGTCAGCCATGATAGACATTTTTTAAATGATGTTTGCACTGATATATGTGACGTTGAATACGGAAGAATCAGTTTATATCCTGGTAATTATGATTTTTGGTACGAGTCGAGTCAGTTAGCTTTGAGGCAGGCAAAAGACCAAAACAAAAAGTCAGAACTGAAAATCAAAGAATTAGAAGATTTCATCAGACGTTTCAGTGCAAATAAATCCAAAGCCAAACAAGCTACTTCCAGAAAAAAAGCTTTGGATAAAATCGTTCTTAACGATATCAAACCGTCGATGCGGAGATATCCCTTTATTGATTTTCAACCGACAAGAGAACCTGGAAACGATATTCTAACTGTAGAAGACCTAACTAAACCTGGCTTTTTTGACAATATTTCATTCACATTAAGAAGAGATGAAAAAGTTGCTTTCATTTCATCAAACTCGTTAATTCCAACCGCGCTATTTAAAATATTGGCCGGTGAAGATAATGATTATACCGGATCATTTAAATGGGGAGTAACGATAACCCATTCCTTTTTTCCACAGGAAAACAATAAATATTTTAAGCGGGATCTTAATTTGGTCGACTGGGTAAGACAATATACCGGCATGGAACAATCTGAAACATTTATTCGTGGATGGCTAGGCAGAATGTTGTTTTCTGGAGAAGAAAGTTTAAAATCGGCAACTGTATTAAGCGGCGGAGAAAAGGTAAGATGCATGCTGATTAAAATGATGTTATCAGGAGCGAATGTTTTGCTTTTAGATGATCCTACCAACCATCTAGACCTTGAATCTATAACATCATTAAATCAAGGAATGAGCAGATTTAAAGGAAATCTTTTATTTACCTCTCATGACCAGGAATTGCTCGATACTGTAGCAAACAGGATTATCGTTTTGGATAATACTATTTTATTCGATAAGATGTGCAATTATGAAGATTACCTCGACGAAATAGAAAACAAATAAAACAAGCACTATTATTAGTGCTTCAGACTGTTGAAAAAGTATTTCAAAGTAGAATTTGAGATACTTTTTTTATTT
>CALEZX010000076.1 GCA_937928185.1 uncultured Caryophanales bacterium | reverse complement strand
TAGGATATGATTTTATTGGATGGGACTTAGAAATACCTGAATCTATGCCTGCAGGGAATCTTGAATTCAGACCGGTATATCAACCGAAAAAATACAATTTGATATATCAAAACCCAGATGAATCCATCGTTTATATGTCAGAAATAGAGTATGGTACTTCACTTGAGAATATTGTAGTCAATAATCCATTTAAAACCGGATATACTTTTACCGGATGGTCTATGGAATTGCCTGAAACAATGCCCGCAAACGATTTGATTATTGAGGCTGAATTTAAAATAAATCAGTACTCTCTCACCTATTTGAACGACGACGGAACGGTTTTGGAGGCATTCACAATCAATTATCAGAGCTTACTTGCAGATTATATAATCAATAATCCGATTAAAACCGGTCATAATTTTATTGAATGGTCAATTGAATTACCCGAATCAATGCCCGCAAATGATTTGATAGTAGAAGCGCAATATATAATTAACCACTATAGTTTGACATACTATGATTGGGATGAATCGGTATTGTTTACCGCTGAATTCGACTATGGTTCTTTACTTGATGATGTAAAAGTCAATGAACCTTCAAGAATTGGATATTCATTCTTGAGTTGGTCAGAAATATTACCTAGGACAATGCCGGATGAGGACATCAGAATTGAAGCTTTTTATTCCATCAAACAATATTCAATAACTTTCAAAGATTCAGACGGTACAATTATATTTACTCAATCATATGATTATAATTCTGATCTTACTAAAATAGTTATAGAAAGTCCGTCAAAGACCGGTTATACTTTCATTGGATGGTCAGAAGTTATGCCTAATATCATGCCAGATTATGACTTGACCTTGGAAGCAATTTACCAGATAAATCAATACACCATCACATTCCTTGGTGAGGATGGTAAAACCATTATCAGACAAGATTTAGTAAACTATGGTGAAACTATCCAAATCCCTATAATCGTCATGGATTACGAAACTGAAACTCACCTCGTTACTTTTGTATCCTGGTCTCCTTATCTGCCAAATACAGTTATGGAAAACCAGACATTCACACCGATATATCTGCAAACTCTTAAGTTATCATTAGAAAACGCTAATGAAATTGCCAATCAGTTTGATAATGTCAACCTTAAAGACTTCGCTGCTCTCAAAACGGCTCTTAATGATTTAACCGTTTTCGCTGAATATTATCCAGAACAGCTTTATAAAGTTAGAATGGCTGTAGAAGAATATAAAGCTTTAGTGACTAATGCTACTAACGCTTTGGATAAGAGTAATTCGATTGATAATCGTCTCATTTTCCAGATTGTATCAACTTTCCGCTTAACCGATTTTGCATTAATATCTAGAGAAGAGGAGGAACTATAAATGAAAAAATTATTAGTATTCGCCTTAATATTAACACTTACGCTATCGACGATTGGTTGTGATTTTTTTAATCAACCGACCAGCAAAACAACGAAACAAGCAACCCTTACAACCGATAATACTTCAGTCACGACAACAGATTCTAATATCTCAACGACGATAACATCAGCTAATTTAAATGAATTAATGCCTTTTATCACTGCTTTAGATGATTTTGATTCTTCGTTGGTATATGGACATCGTTATCAAAAAATTCAATCTATTGATGATTTTGTTATTTATTCAAAAATTTTGGACTTAAAAATGGTATTGTTACAACCTTTAAACGCAAAACTATCATACTACGAACAGTCCCTAGCAGATTTTGATTCTGAAAACCAATTTAATATATCCGAATATGATTTATACTATTTTGATGATGAAACCATTAAAATGGAAGATGGGGTTCAAAGTTCCTCTTCAGAACAATTAGAATTTCTTGAGATTAATTTTAGTTTCATCAATCTGATTAATTCGAAAGATATGTTATCGTGGAATATAAATCAAAATCAATTACAATTTACGCTCTCTGATGATTTAGCTCAGGATTTACTTAAAGAAGAAGTGTTTAATATTTCTATATCAATTACTATCAATGAAGATCGAGTTAATTCTTTTACATTAAGGTATGAATTAGACGACTATCATTTTACCATCATCCATGATTTTAATTATTATTTATATCCTCGTGACATTATGATTGATTTATCAAATTAAGTAAAACAAACAAATAATTCAGCATTTTTCTAAAGCATCTAACTCAAAAGCCATCTACTCAATGTAGTTGGCTTTTAATGTATATTTCATGCATGTTTTTTTCATGATAACGCTTTTATTTCATCACTTAATGTGATATCATACTCGACAAAAGGTTATTTTTTATTGAGGTGATGATAATATGACTACTTTAAAAGGCAATGTAATGTATGGACAATCCGGTGGACCTACCGCCGTTATTAATGCTTCCGCTTACGGAGTCATCAAGGAAGCTTTATTACACAGAGGAATCATTGATGAAGTTTATGGTATGCATTATGGCATTCAAGGGGCTTTAAATGATGATTTATATCATATCAGCGAACAGTTAATGCAGGATTTAGAAAAACTCCCTGCAACTCCTGGTGCAGCATTTGGATCCATCCGTTATAAACTCAAAAACTTTGAACAGGATGAAACAGACTACATTAAATTAATGAATGTCTTTAGGAAATATAACATTCGTTATTTCTTCTATAATGGCGGAAATGACTCCATGGATACCTGTAACAAGATTGATAAATACTTAAAACATGTTGGTTATGAATGCCGCGTCATCGGTATTCCTAAGACCATCGATAATGACTTACCGATTACCGACCATTCCCCAGGATATGGCAGTTCAGCTAAATATATCGCCAATACTATGATGGAAATCGTCTGCGATAATATTTCTTATCCCAAATCTAAAGTTGCGATTGTTGAAATCATGGGTCGTCATGCCGGCTGGTTAACCGCCGCTTCACATGTTGCTTCCCATAACGGCAGCGGACCTGATTTAATCTATTTACCGGAAATTCCCTTTGATAAAGAAAAATTCTTAGAAGACGTTAAAAAAGTCTATACTGAAAAGAAACGCTGCGTTGTGGCTGTTTCTGAAGGCATTATGGATTTAGAAGGAAAATTCATTGGTTTAGCTGCTCAAACTCAGGATTCATTCGGTCATAACCAATTAGGTGGCGTAGCTGATCAGTTAGCTGAATTAATTCACAAACGTTTAGGTTATTCAACCCGTGAAATTGAATTTGGTTTAACCCAGCGCTGCGCTGCTCACATGCAGAGCAAGGTTGATTTAGAAGAAGCAATGGGTGTTGGTACAGAAGCAATGAAACGTGCTTTAAAAGGTGAATCAGGTGTGATGGTCTGTATCAGACGTGATTCAAACCTTCCTTACAGAAGTAGTTATTTTACCCATCCGTTAAACGAAATCGCCAACGTTGAAGTAAAAATTCCTAGACATATGATTAATAAAGAAGGTAACGGCTTAGAAGATTCCTTCTTAAATTACGTTTATCCTTTAATTCAGGGGGAAGTCAAACCGAAATATGATCAGGGCGTCGTCGGATTCTGTTATTTAAAATTACCGAAAAAATAAGAATATAGACTAATACTAATTATTATTAATAAATAAGAAACCATTCATAGAAGGATGGTTTCTTTATTTTATAATCAAAAATAATTAATACTATTAGAAATTTCAGAAAATGAAATTGATTTTTATTATATTTTTTTAAAAATAATATAATCGTTAATAAAATTACACAACGATTCATCAGTTTTTGATATAATACTTAAGTGGTAGAAAGAAGTGAAATGTTGATGGAAAACAAACGATTAAAAATAGGTATCTTCGTAGACGTATTTTTCCCGATGATCGACGGGGTTGCGGTCGTTGTCGATAATTATGCGAAAAGATTATGCAAATGGGCAGACGTGACCGTATTCTGTCCGAAATCACGTGATAAGAAATATGTCGATAATTTCCCCTATAAAGTCGTCAGAAGTCTTAAATTATCGATTCCAAATACCGATTATGATATCTCATTGCCGGCATTAGATCTGATGTTTGATAAAAACCTGCTCGACAGTAAATTAGATATCGTTCATATTCATTCGCCGTTTACCATCGGTCAGATTGGCATCGGTTATGCCAAACTTCATCAGATTCCGGTGATTGCGACGATTCACAGTCAGTATAAACGCGATTTTTATGAACGCACCAAAAGTGAAGTTATCGCCAATATCGGCATTAAAAGCATCGTCAATATCTTCAATATGTGCGATGAAATTTGGCCTGTCAACCGGGCAATACTCAATTTATATCAGGAATTCGGGATTAAGAAATTAATGTACGTTCATCGTAACGCAACTGACCTTGTCCCCGTAAATATTGACAATGACGATGAACTCATTAAAAAATATGATATCCAAAAAGAAGATTCTGTCTTACTCTTCGTCGGTAGAATCGATCCGATCAAAAATATCTTCTTTACATTAGATGCGCTTGAATACTTAAAAACAGTAAGACCTGATTTTAAAATGTTATTCGTCGGTTCAGGTCCGGCAACAGAAGAACTGAAACAACGAATAAAGGAAAAACATCTTGATAGACAAATCATCGTCGTTGGCAGAATCGAAGACAGAACTTTGCTTGCCCGTCATTATAAATTAGCGGATTTATTTATCTTCCCTTCATTATATGACGCCAGTTCTTTGGTCCAGATTGAAGCTTCCAGTCAGAAGACCCCAACCGTATTTATTAAGGGTGCCGCTACAGCCGATACGGTAACCGATAATATTAACGGATTTTTAGGTGAAAATAATTCTGTAGAGTACGGTAAACTGATTCATAATATTCTTTCCGATTCAGATTTATTACATAAAGTTTCTGAACAGGCCTATAATGATTTATATTTATCATGGGATAATGCCATGACAGATGTGTACGGCCGGTACTTAGAACTCGTGAAAATGAATAAAAATCGATAAATAAAAGATGTTAGTCAAAGGATGGACTAACATCTTTTTTTGTTGAAATATAATCAATATTGGCTTTTCTTGCCTGCGACATTAACTGTCTGTATGGAATGGTATATTCAATACCTTCTTTAATAAAATGCGTACCGCACTGACGGAAAACGAAAGTAGTATCATGTTTGATGCACTGATTTCTGATATCTATTACCCAGTCGTAATCAAGGGGTCTCGCCGAAACGTCTGATTCACCGCCGACCAAAACCAAATCGATATTATTAAGATACTTTTCAATATCGATTCGTTCAATTAACGGCTGACAGGCGATGTTCTTATGTTTTATCGGTAAAAGGCTGAAAAAAGATAACTTTTCATCGGCGTTTTTCTGATTTTCTATGGAAACGCCGATGGTGATATTTTCATAACCGTCCTGCCAGTCGGAAGGAAGCACTTCATAAAAACGGTCAATCCGTTTCGTTAGAAAGAGAAAATGCAGATCGCTTCTTAATTTCATCATCTCGTAACATTCCATCCGCCATAAATCAGCTTCTTCCAAAAAGAAGTCGGAACTGAAACAGACATATACAAGCGTTCCGCTTTTGATTTTATATTCACCGTTTTTGTTTCTTTCAATCGGCTTATAAAAATCCTTTGTTTTCACAATGTCGTTCGTATCGACATTGCGTTTCAAATCGCCTTTATGAATATAACAGTGTAAACAGCCTTCACTGGTTCTGTGACATCCGCGCCACGGATTCCATAACATGAATGTTTATTCTTCCTTAGAATCAATCGACATGTACAAATCGACGTTACCGGTATGAATGTATTCTTTATCAAAACCCATATGTTCTTCGAGCCATTGCCGTTTTGATAACTGATAAGGCGATGATTTTAACCATTTGACTAAAACCGTCCAAGACTTCATGATTGATTTACCGATGGATACGTCTTTTTGTCTCGTAACGGATAATACGGCGTATTTACCGCCTTCGATTGTATCGATGTGGTGATCACCAACGAACGGAAGCACTGAATCATTTAAAGTTACGCATACTCTGTATCCGTAAAATCCGGATTTGTCAGCCGGATTCGGATGATTGTATCCGAATACTTTTAATCCTTCAGCCTCTATATCAATTTTCGTATCTTTTAACCACTGTCTGAATAACCTGAAAGCACCATCTTCCGGACTGAAGCCTAAAAAATCAAAACAGATGACTTTATAAGCGGTCATATCCTCAATAATTCTGACTTTGTTGGTATTTTTTTTAAATAGCATTATTTCACCACCTTAATAATATGAATGAATTATATATAAATTTTTAAAAAGGACCAGGTATTTCTTTATGGATTGTTCATAAGAAAATCTGGTCCTTAATAAATTATTCAGTAACACTCATAATTGTTTTAATATGTCTCGCAGCTGCAAATGCAGGATCTAACGTTTTATTAACAACCTTCAGTTCCGGTAGCAATAAAGCGATTTCTTCATGTAACTTTGTTTTGAAATAACCTTTCGAATTGCCTAAACTGCCGATAATTGATAAAGAAGCTTTTTCAAGCGAAAGTTTCTTCGCTACGGCATAAACGGTTAGAGCTATCTCTTTTGTGGCGTTATCACAGATTTCTTTGGCGTAGACATCGTCTAAGTCAGCGTATTTGGTCACTAATTTCGCCAAATCAGCGACTTTCGTCCGTTCACCCCATAATTCATCCATCGATGTGATAATATCGATAGGATAAACAATATCAAGTTTTGATAATACTTCTTTGGTGAAAGCAGTCGGTTCAATGCGGCCGTCAAAACTTCTTACGGCTTTACTTAAAGCCTGTTTCCCTAAATCATAAGCACTTCCGGCTTCACCCTCTTTATAGCCCCAGCCTGCGGCTTTATGAGATTCACCTGATTTATTGCGTCCGAAACTGACCATTCCGGTTCCGACGATTAAAGCTATGCCTTCATCCTTAAAATCACCGGATAAATAAGCATTTTCCATATCGCTTTTAGCGATAATCTTACAGTCGCTTGTCAATCTCGGTAATTTTCTTAACTGCGATTCAATCAGACGGTTATGGCGGTCGTTAACCATTCCGCCTAAACCGGCGAAAATACCGGATATGATATAATCCTGTTCCTTTAAATTTTGAGCGGCTTCATCCATTGCGCTCATGATGTTGTTAATGCCGGTAGATAAATCAACCGTATCGATGCTTGATGGTCCGGCTGAACCATAAGCAACTTTTTCCATTGTTTCGTTGATGATGCAGACTTTTGTTTTCGTTCCGCCGCCATCAATACCCATAAAATATCTCATGTCATCTTCTCCCATTCTAAACAATAATAATATATCAAATAGTAGAAGAATATTCAATAAAAATATGATATAATAAATTTAATTTATAGGAGTGATGACCATGGATGATATTTTATTTTTAGCCCCGGTATTTAAGATGAGAATCTGGGGAGGAACAAAACTGAAAGAATTGTATCATTATGATATCCCATCAGATAAAACGGGCGAATGCTGGGCAATTTCCGCACACCCCGAAGGAGAATCGGTGGTATTAAACGGTTCTTTGGCGGGATTACCGTTAAGTCAGGTTTATCAAAAACATCCTGAGATGTTTTTCGGCTGTCATGACGAGAAATTTCCGTTACTCACGAAAATCATCGATGCCAATCAGGATTTAAGCGTTCAGGTCCACCCGGACGATGATTATGCAACCGCTTATACGAAAGACTCGGGAAAAACGGAATGCTGGTACGTCTTATATGCAAAAGAGAATGCGCATATGATCTTCGGACATAATGCATTAACGAAAGAAGAATTTAAAGGTAAAGTCAATTCTAACCAATGGGACAATCTTCTCATAAAAAGACCGGTTAAAAC
This sequence comes from uncultured Caryophanales bacterium, assembly GCA_937928185.1. Classification (GTDB taxonomy): domain Bacteria; phylum Bacillota_I; class Bacilli_A; order Izemoplasmatales; family Hujiaoplasmataceae; genus UBA5603. The sequence goes on along the minus strand of CALEZX010000076.1, from coordinate 10,001 downwards.
CGGTGATTTCATCTATGTTCCGGCCGGAACGATTCATGCATTATGCGAAGGCACGGTTGTGTTAGAAACCCAGCAGTCGAGCGATACGACTTACAGGCTTTATGATTATGACCGACTTGATCAGAACGGAAATAAAAGACAGCTGCATTTAAAAGAATCGCTTGATGTAACAAAAGTACCTCATGAAGAAAAAACTATAATAACCAAAATAACGAAATCCGGAAATAATACCTGTACGCAATTCGTTAAAACCGATTATTTTACCGTTGAAAAATGGGATATTGCCGATTACGTAAAAATCATAAATCACAGTTTTTATCTCTGTAGCGTCATCGAAGGACAAGGATTCATTAACAATATCCCGATTGTTAAAGGTCAGCACTTCATTATCACGAGTTTAACGAAATCGATTGAATTATCAGGTAACCTTTCGCTCATCGTCTCGACGAAATAATTAAAATCAATTTTACAATCATTTTACATTCATTATGAGCTTCTCTTTGATATAATAAGGTTAAGCACTTAGCGAGGTGAAATGATGAAAAAAATCAGAATTGCTTATGTCTGCGTCCATAATTCCTGCCGCAGTCAGATTGCGGAAGCTCTGACAAAATTAAAATATCCAGGACTATTTGAAGCATATAGTGCCGGAACGGTAAAAGTTAACCACATTAATCAAGACGCCGTCCGGAATATGAAAGATTTATTGAATGTCGATATGGAGAAAGATCAGTATTCAAAACTCGTTGAATCGCTTCCTGCTATCGATATCGTCATTACCATGGGCTGTAACGTCGATTGTCCGTATCTGCCTTGTCAATTCCGGGAAGACTGGGGATTAAACGACCCTTCCGGACAAAGCGACGAAGAATTTATCAAAACGATTAAACTGATTGAATTAAAACTCGATAATCTGGTTGAAAGAATTAATAACAGACAGATAAAGATTGAATAGAAAGCAGATTTGCTTTCTTTTTTTTATCAGGTTGAAAAAAAAAGCATTTCGTGTACAATTAAGAGTAGGTCTTATTCAAGGAGTCCATCATGATAAAAGTAACGAAAATGATTATGGTCACTGATAAAGTCGAACTCGTCAATAACCATTTACCCGTCGGTAAATTTCAAGTCGACCATGTTATCAGAAGAGATACCGGCCGGATTAACGAAAAAGCGTTCTTTACCCAATTGACGTTAGAGATTAAAGATAAACCGGAACTCAAATATCCGATTAATCTGCATGTCTCGATTAAAGGAATATTTGAGTTTGACAATACCGATAACTTACAGGAAATCACGACGTTTTTAAAATACCAAGGGGTTAATCTGCTTTATCCTTATTTAAGATCGATGGTAACCAATCTCACCATCAATGCCATGATGGCGCCGATTATCTTACCTATCGTCGACGCTTTTCAGATGTTTAAAGAAGATACCAACGTATCAAGCTTCGTCAATTAAACGTTTGATGACACCATTTTGTGGTGTCTTTTTATTTTCATGAAATGACATCAAATTTATCTTTCAAATGTAAGCGCTTTATGTTATCATATTGTTTAGTGAGAGGTAGACATATGCGCATAGAAAAACATCCAATATTGACTTTTGAACCAAAAGAAGAATTGCATTTTATCTTTGACGGCACGCCTTTAACCGGATATAAGGGCGATACAATCCAAAGCGCGCTTCACGCCTGCGGAATCAAAAAATTATCAGAAAGCATTGAACATCACCGTCCCCGCGGTTTTTATTGTGCGATTGGGAACTGTGCGTCATGTGATATGACCGTAAATGGGAAACCTAATGTGAGAACCTGTATAACGATGCTCGAAGAAGGCATGGTTATTATTTCTCAGAAAGGGAAAGGTGTTCTCTGATGATTTTAAAAGATTTAATCATTATCGGCGGAGGACCGGCAGGTCTCTGTGCAGCGAAAACGGCCAGTGAAGCAGGCTTAAACATTTTAATCATTGAAAGAAGTCCGAAACTTGGGGGTCAGTTGATTAAACAGACGCATAAATTTTTCGGATCCGAAAAAACTTATGCAAAAACCCGAGGATTCGATATTGCGAAGATTTTAATCGGCGACGTATTAAAACGTCCGGAACAAATCGAAATTCTGTTAGACGCTACCGTGGTCGGACTTTATCCTGACCATGAATTAACGGTTTATCAGTATGGTATCTATTCTAAATATAAGGCAAAAGCAATCGTCGTCGCCACGGGCGCAAGCGAAAAGTTTTTAGCTTTTGAAAATAATGATTTGCCGGGAATATATGGTGCCGGTGCTGTCCAGACGTTAATGAATCTGTACGGTGTTTTACCTGGTAATTCGATTGTCATGGTCGGTTCGGGAAATATCGGTTTAATTGTTTCTTACCAGCTCATGCAGGCAGGCGTTAAGGTCAAAGCATTGGTTGAAGCCGCTCCTAAGATTGGCGGATATCTGGTTCATGCTTCAAAGTTAAGACGTTTAGGCGTACCGATTATGACATCAACGACCGTTAAAAGGGCGATTGGAAAAGATGCTTTGGAACAGGTTGAACTCGTCTCCCTAAATGAAAAATGGGAAATGATTCAAGGGTCTGAAAAAATCATCGATACCGATGCTTTATGTATCAGTGTCGGATTATCACCGTTACATCAGTTATTATCGATGGCTCATGTGGAAATGAAGTTTGTGAATGAATTAGGCGGAATGGTTCCGGTGATTTCTTCCGAACATGAAACATCGGTTAAAAATCTTTTCGTTTGCGGCGACGTCGTCGGCATTGAAGAAGCGTCAAGTGCAATCGTCGAAGGCTATTTAGTCGGATTAATCGCCGCTAAAAGATTAGGTTATATCCATCCTAACTATGAAACGTTAGAAGCGAATTATCACGCTCAGTTAACAAATTTACGCAGCGGACCGTTTGGATTAAAAACAAGAATTGGTCTGGCTAAATTACGGGGGGAAGACTATGCTCGATAAAACCGGAATTGCTTTAAAGGAACAAGTACTGTCGCGCTTCCCTAAAAAAGAACTTTTAGTCAAAGCCAAAGCGATTATCGAATGTTACCAAGATATTCCCTGCAACCCCTGTCAGACCAGCTGCCCGTTTGGCGCAATCTATATCGGCGATGATATCAATCAACAGCCTAAACTGATTGTTGAAAAATGTACGGGCTGCGGAATCTGCGTGACGAGCTGTCCGGGATTAGCGATCATGCTCGCGAAAACCGAAAGAGAAAAAGCAGTCTTTAAAATTCCTTATGAATTTTTACCGGTGCCAAAGGTTGGAGAAAATTGGTACGCCGTAAACAGAAGCGGCGAAATCATCGGCGATGCCTTCATTGAAATGGTTCAGAACATTCCGAGACAGGATAAAACCGTGTTAGTAACCGTTTCGACGAAAATAGATTATCTATACGATTTTGTGACCATCAGGAGTCGGGATCATGAGTAAAAAAGATATTATTATCTGTCGCTGTGAAGACATTAATTTAGAAGAACTCCATCATCTGATGGAACAGGGTTTTACTTCCATCGAGGATTTAAAACGACAATTACGGATTGGCATGGGCCCCTGTCAGGGAGCGACCTGTCTGCCAATCGTCCAAAGAGAATTAGCTATTTTTCTTAAAAAACCGCTTGAAGAAATACCGTTACCAACCGTCAGGCCTCTGACTTTAGGCGTTCCCCTAAAAGCCATCGCCAAAGGTGCTAAAAATGAATAAAAGAATATTAATCATCGGTGCCGGCGTCACCGGATGTTCCATCGCCTATAACCTTGCGAAAAAAGGGGTTAAAAATATTACTGTCATCGATAAAAGTTTCTTGACTTCAGGCGCTACCGGACGCTGCGGCGCAGGTGTCAGACAGCAGTGGCAGACCAAAGCCAACTGCATTATGGCCAAACATTCCATTGAATTTTTCGAACATGCCAAAGAAACGTTAGGGTATGACGGCGATATTGAATTCAAGCAAGAAGGATATCTCATCTTAGCTTGCACCAAAGAAGAAGATGAACAATTTGCGAAAAACGTCGTCTTGCAGAATTCTTTAGGGATTCCCACAAAGAAGTTAACGCCTGATGAAGCGTTAAAAATCGTTCCCCATCTCAATAAAAATTCCTTTATCAGCGCAACTTACTGTCAGACTGACGGACACTTAAATCCTTTTAAAATGACTGACGCTTATTATCAGGCAGCGAAAAGATTAGGCGCTGTATTCCATTTTTTTGAAGAAGTTAAATCCATTCGTCATGAAAATAACCAGTATACCGTCTTAACAACCAAAGGTTCTTATGACGCCGATATTCTGATTAATGCCGCTGGCGGTTATTCAAGAGAAATCGGCTTAATGGTTGGATTGGATATTCCTGTTTACGCTGAAAAACATGAAATATTAGTCACTGAACCGATTGCTAAAATGCAATCGCCGATGGTCATGAGTTTTGCGAAGAATCTTTACTGTCAGCAGGTTCCGCACGGATCTTTCCTGATGGGAAGAACCACACCGAAACAGCCTAAAGGTCATGATATCGATTCTACCCATGAATTCTTAGATGAAATGGCGAAAACGATTGATGATATTTTACCTAAAATCGGCGAATTAAGAGTCATCCGGCAATGGGCTGGTTCTTATAACATGAGTCCGGATAAACAACCGATTATTTGTGAATCTCCGGAGTTAAAAGACTTTTACATGGCCTGCGGTTTTTCCGGTCACGGCTTCATGTTCGCCCCGATGACGGGATTATTAATCAGTGAAATGATTTTAAATGAACCCTTGACGTTAGAAACAGAAATGCTTCATATTAACCGTTTTAAACATCAAACCACTCATGAAGTGGAAAAATCCGTGGTATAGAAAGGAAATATTATTATGGCAATTTATGACTATTTAACCGAACCGTTAACCGATTTTTCAAAAAACGAAAACAAAGAAGCGTATCTAAAAGCCTTAAAACTGACTGAATCGAAATTAGGTAAAACCTATCCGTTAATCATTGGTGGCGAAAAACTCTACGCCGGAAAAACTCAAGCGTCGATTAATCCTTCAAATTTTGAAGAAACCATAGGAATCATCCATCAGGCCGACATCGACATGGGTGAAAAAGCGATGCAGGCAGCTTTAAAAGCGTTTGAAACCTGGAAAAAGGTTAAACCGGAAACGAGAGCCGACGTTTTATTTAAAACCGCAGCGATTTTAAGAAGAAGAAAACATGAGTTTTCCGCAATGATGACTTATGAAGCCGGAAAATCCTGGGTTGAAGCTGATGCGGATACCGCAGAAGCAATCGACTTCTTAGAATATTACGGCCGTCAGATGTTAATTCTTAACCGGGTTGACGACGTCGTTTTATCGAGAAGAAACATTGAAAGAAACGAATATAAATATATTCCGTTAGGCGTTGGGGCAATCATCCCGCCATGGAACTTTCCTTTAGCTATCACCTGCGGAATGACTTCAGCCGCAGTTGTGACGGGTAATACCGTTTTATTAAAACCCGCTTCAAATACGCAGGTTATCGCTTATATGCTCGTAGAAGCGTTTATCGAAGCCGGACTGCCGAATGGCGTTATCAACTATATTCCCGGTAAAGGCAGTGAAGTCGGAGATTATATCGTCAAACATCCGAAAACCCGTTTTATTTCATTCACCGGATCTAAAGAAGTCGGTATGAATATCTATCAGGAAGCCGCAATCGTCAGACCAAACCAAATCTGGTTGAAACGGGTTATCGCTGAAATGGGCGGTAAAGACGCTATCTTAGTCGACGGCGACTGCGATATTGAATTAGCCGCTGAATCTATTGTTAAATCGGCGTTTGGTTATCAGGGTCAAAAGTGTTCGGCCTGTTCAAGAGCAATCATTCATCAAGACGTTTACGATGATATTGTTGCGTTAGTTGAATTAAAAACCAAAGCATTAAGCATTGGCAATCCCGTTGATGGCTCGATTTATATGGGACCAGTCATCGATAAAAACGCGTTCAAAAAGATTAGCGAATATATTGAAATCGGAAAAACCGAAGGTCGTTTAATCGCCGGCGGGAATACCGATAATTCTAAAGGTTATTTTATTCAGCCAACCGTATTCGCCGATTTAAAGCCCTTATCAAGATTAATGCAAGAAGAAATCTTCGGACCGGTTTTAGCTTTGTGCAAAGTCTCGTCTTTCGATGAAGCATTAGAAGTCGGAAACAATACGGAGTTCGGATTAACCGGAGCCGTTATCTCGAATAACCGCATGAATTTAGAAAAAGCGAGAGAAGATTTCCATGTTGGAAACTTATATCTCAACCGTAAATGTACCGGCGCCATCGTCGGCTATCAGCCATTCGGCGGATTTAACATGTCGGGTACCGATTCAAAAGCCGGAGGACCTGATTACTTACAACTTCATATGCAGGGAAAATCGATTTCTGAGGCTTTATAACCATGGAAACGTTACTCGCCCCCTGCGGGATAGATTGTGGCATCTGCAGCGGCTACTTAAGAGAAAAAAACCGTTGTCCCGGCTGTCTGAATGCCACGGAAACGACATTAAAGCATATTTTTACCTGTTCTAAAAAGATATGCGCTGAGAGTCAGGGAATAACTTATTGTTACGAATGCAAAAAATTCCCCTGTTACAACTTAAAGAAACTTGAAAAAAGATACAGTACGCAGTACGGCGAATCGCCTGTTAATAACGGAATATTCGTCAGAGATTTTGGCTTAGAAGCGTTTAAAAAATCACAATTATTAAGATGGACCTGTCAGAACTGTGGTGAAGGTCTAAACGTCCATAAAAGTAAATGTCCGGGCTGTGGCGAAATTAACCCAAATTATCTTAAATAACAATAAACGAGAATTCTGTGATTTAAAGAATTCTCGTTTTGCTTGAAAAGATTCATTTTTGTGCGATAATAAAGATATCTTATCAAATGAGGATGACCATGAAAAAAATAAAAATCAGTTTTAAGGAAATGGGTTTCCCGGCAGTCTATTATTTTTCCATGATTATATTATCGCTTGGATTATTGTTAATTGTCACTTCATTCGCTTTAGAATCCTTTTTCAGTTCACCAGTACTGTTAGGGGTTCTTTCGCTTCTAGGATTAGTGTTTTTCGGCATCGGACTGATTTTTGTCATTCTCAACCGAAAAAAAGTGATTCAGTATCATGTTAAATTAAATTACCATAAAGAGATGCGTAATCTGTTATCATTTCATGAACAGTTAGAAACAATCGATTCCATTAAAAAGAGAATGACCGACCGTAATTTCATGTATGTTAGGAACCATCTGCTTTACAATAAAGTCTTTACTTTATCAAAAGTCTATATGCAGTATTTCATTGCTTTAAATGAAACAAGCGACGCCAATCTGGCTATCAGGGATTTTATGAATCAACTGAATTCCGTCGATGATTTTGCCAAAGGGGTTCTTAAAAACCCGAATAAGTGTATGGTTTTAATTCTTTATATGAAAAATGCATCGAAAGAAGATTTATCCGCAGTGAAAATGCGGATTGAAACTTCGGTCGCGATGCAAAGCGATTACTCTCATCCTTCGATTACTTTTATCCCACTTGTTTATGACGTTTCAAAGCAGGGATATATTTACCGCGACGTCAATCATATTTCAAGACATAACAATTTCAGGATGGGAATGAAACATCTCAAACAACTGCTGTTTACTTCAAATAAACATTCATTTTTGCAGTTTTATGATGAAGAAAAAGCCGATATTGCGAGTCCCGAGCGAATTCAGTAAAAAAAATGCAATTAATGAAACATAATGCTTGCATTTATCAAAAAATAGAGTATTATTAAGTAGACATCTACAAATGGTACAAAATTAGGATAACAAAGTTACCTCAATTTATACATTTAGTCATTGTCAAAACTAAAATAAGGAGGTAACATTCATGAACGGTAAAGTTAAATGGTTCAATGCAGAAAAAGGCTTCGGCTTCATTACTGCAGATAATGGTAAAGATGTATTCGCACATTTTTCTCAAATTAAGAAAGATGGATACAAATCTTTAACTGAAGGAGAAGCTGTAAGCTTCGATATCACTGAAGGACAAAAAGGTCCTCAAGCTTCAAACATCGTCAGTTTATAAGACACTAAAAGCCGGTAACGGCTTTTTTTTATTTTATCTTTGTTGAGAAACGGATTAAATATACTATAATAAATATTAACAAAGAATATTATTAGTATTGGGTGATAATGATGAAAACACTTATTATGACAAAAAATCATTTCCGGATTTTACAGTTCACCGACATCCATATGATGTATGAATCGACCGATCAAGAAACTTATCTTCTCATGAATAAAGCGATAAAAGACAATCATCCTGATTTAATCGTCATCACCGGCGATCTTACGATGACTCATAATAATGAGGGACTTCTGAAGGAATTAAGAGATTTTCTCGATCATTATCAAATTCCGTGGACGTTCGTTTTCGGAAATCATGATCATGAAGCGATTCTATCTTTATCCGAACAAGCTGATATTCTGATGAAAGGGAAGTACTGTTTTTTTGACAAAGGTAATCCCAATATTTCCGGCTGCGGAAATCATTATCTGCAAGTCATTAAAAACAAAAACATTATCGCGTTACTGGGTTTCCTCGATTCGCATAACGACCGTATCGACATAATCAACGGCGAAAAAATATGGAGTTATGATTACATCGATCAGTCTCAGATTGACGACGCTATAAATACCGTAGAAAATTTAAAAGAAACTTATCCTGATTTTTCATCGCTGTTCTTTTTCCATATTCCTTTGACGGAATATAAGACGAAAATCGATACCGACAGGAATGATATTTTAGGTAGTTGCTTTGAACCGATATCATGTTCAAAATACGACAGTCATTTCTTTGAACAACTGATTAAAACGAATACGCTGAAAGGAATCTTCGCCGGTCATGATCACGTCTGCGATTTTTCCTTTGAACAGGATGGCTGTTTGCTCGCATTCGGGCGCTGCACCGGGCACTATAATTATACGATGCCCGAGTTTCAGAAAGGAGCCCGCGTCATCGACATCAATCAGGACGGGTCAATTCTTTCATATATTTATCTTGAATAAGGTGATTACATGAAAAAAACATTGAAGATTTTTTTAATTGTTATTGCCGTATTTGCTTTAATGTATGTCAGTCTCCGCCCTGGGTTACAATACATCCGCGATTCAGTCTATTATACTGTTTTTATAATCTTATTCATTGATGGAGTCGTGCTTTACGTGATGTTCAGTCGGTCTTTACAGACCAGTCTGCCAACAAAAATCGTCTTATCGTCATTCTTAATCTATCCGCTTTTAAGATATACCGAACTGACTGTGAGAGAAAAAGATCTGCTTTTGTATGCAGTCGGATTGATGATTATTCTGACGACAGTCCTTGTATATTTATATAAACTAAAGAGAAATACAAAAAAACAGGTGTTTGAAAAATATCCGATGATTACCGGAATCCTAATCGTCATCAGAGCCGTCGCCGTCATTCTTGATATTCAGTCTATCGATAAATTGTCTTTCATCTGGATTTTGTCAGGAATTATCAGTCTTGTACTGACCTCCGTTTCGATTTTAATCGTCATTCGCTATAAAAAGAAAATCACGGACAGACAGAATATATATGCTATTCCGTTACTTGTCCTGATGATTAGTTTTATATTTCCGGCACTATCCGGAATGTTTTTGAATTATGCGTTAGATGATTCTGAACCACTCGTATATCAGGCTGAAGTGATTGATAAGGAAATTCATCAGGGTGGGAGATCCATCACGACTTATAATCTATTCGTCAAGATAGAAGGAAAAGAATTCGAACTGGGAACATCACAGTCAGAGTATTACGATTTAATAATTGGCGATATCATTGAAGTAAAGAAATACGAAGGAGCTTTCAACCTCTCCTATCTCCTTTATGAACCTTAAAACAAAAGCAACCATAGTGAACTGAACCCCAAAAAGTAGACACAAATAAAAAAAGGTCATTTTGAAGATCTA